>JAGHSB010000270.1 GCA_018066075.1 Candidatus Treponema scatequi | reverse complement strand
TAAATATACAATATTTTAAGAGGACATATATATGGCAAAGGACAAAGTAATTTTGGCTTATTCTGGCGGACTTGATACAACTGTTATCATTCCATGGCTCAAAGAAAATTATGACTACGACGTAATCGCAGTTTGTATCGACGTAGGACAGGGCGATGACTGGCCTGCAATCAAAGAACGCGCACTTAAGACAGGGGCTAGTGCATGCTATGTAGTTGATGCCCGCGAAGAATACATCACAGAATATATCTGGCCTGCTGTTAAAGCTAACGCAGTTTACGAAGATGAATATCTTTTGGGAACTTCTACAGCTCGTCCTCTCATCGGAAAAATCTTAGTCGAATACGCACGCCAGGAAAAGGCAGTTGCAATCTGTCACGGCGCTACAGGTAAGGGAAACGATCAGGTTCGTTTCGAACTTGCAATTAAAGCTTTCGCTCCAGACTTGCAGGTAATCGCAGCATGGCGTGATGACAAGTGGAACATGGACAGCCGCGAAGCTGAAATTAAATACCTCGAAGACCGTGGCCTCGAAGTTCCAATGAAGAAAGACCAGTCATACTCACGCGACGAAAACATCTGGCACCTTTCACACGAAGGTCTCGAACTCGAAAAAACAGAAAATGAACCAAACTATAAACACATGCTCAAGAACACAACAGTTCCAGAAGAAGCTCCGGAAGAAGGCGAATATGTAACAATCGACTTCGAAAAAGGAATTCCAGTTGGACTCAACGGAAAAAAAATGGGCGCTCTCGAACTTTTGACAGAACTCAACGTAATCGGTGGAAGAAACGGTGTCGGACTTGTTGACATCTGTGAAAACCGCTGCGTTGGTATGAAGTCACGCGGTGTTTATGAAACTCCGGGTGGAGCAATCCTTTACTTCGCTCACAGAATGATGGATCACATCTGTCTCGACCGCGAAACATATCACTACAAACAGCAGCTTGCAATCCGCATGGGTGAATTAATCTATGACGGAAAATGGTTTACAACTTTGATGGACGCATGTCTTGCTTTCGTAGACAAGACACAGGAAACAGTAACTGGATGGGCAAAAGTAAAACTCATCAAAGGTGCAATCCGCGCTGCAGGTTCTGGATCTAAATACAGCTTGTACAACGAATCACTTGCATCATTCACAACTGGTGAACTTTACAACCACAAAGATGCACAGGGCTTCATCACATTGTTCGGCCTTCCACTTAAAGCCCGCGCTTTGATGGAACAGAAAGTAGGCGAAGGCCAGGCTATTGCAGAGAGCAAGAGTTTGAAGAAACGCCCGACAGAGTAAGCCCGTCGGTGTTTTTCAATGAAAACTATGTAGTCTAGTCTTCGACGGGATCTTGCAATTAACGCACTGCCTGCGTTTGCATTGCAGTTCTCTTGGGGCTAGTCTATTGAAAGGCCATTTTCTCTTTGAGGAGGGGATGGCTTTTTTTGTTACAGGGGGAATTTGTAAAAATGATTTTGTGTTTTAGTGGAACGGGAAATTCTAAATTTGTTGCAGACGCTTTGAGTGAAAAGCTTTCTGATAAAATTGTTTCGATAAATGACATTCTTAAAAAAAATAAAAAAAGAGAATTTAAATCTGAAAAACCTTTCATCGTGGTTGCACCAATTTATGCATGGCAGCTTCCGCAGATTGTAAATGAATTTATTGAATCAGCATCTTTCGAAGGAAGTGACAAACTTTATTTTGTTGCAACAATGGGAAAAGATACTGGTAAGACAGACAAGTACTGCAAGAAACTCTGCAAAAAAATCAACATGACATTCATGGGCTTTACCGGAATTACAATGCCTGACAATTATATTTTTGCAGATGCAATGAAATCAAAAGAAGAAAACGAAGAAAGAATCCGCAATTCACTTCCTGCAATTGAAAACGCAGCCGAGCTTATTCTTTCAGGTGAAAAAATCAAACGCACTGACAAGTCTTCTCTTCGCGGTCTCAAATCCGGAATGGTAAACAAGATGTTCAATCAGTATGCAAGAAACGACAATGGTTTTGTAACATCTGATAAATGTACTTTATGTGGAACTTGCGTAAAACTCTGTCCGCTCAACAATATTAAAATCAAAAAAGATAAAATCGAATTTCTTCACAACTGTACAAACTGCTATTCGTGCATTCATCATTGTCCGACACAGGCAATCGACATCAAAGGTCACACAGAAAACAACGGCCGCTATGTCTGCCCGGACTACAAGACGTTCGTAAAATAAAAGTGGAACTCGAAACTACAAGTTCCACTTAACATAAATGAGGAAAAAACATGACAATCAACACTAAACAGCTTTATTACATTCTCGATCACACACCAGAAAGCCAGAACATCATGCTCATTGGTAAACACGGAATCGGAAAGTCGCGCATTCTCGAAGATTATTTTTCAGAACGCGGTGCAAAGGTTGTCACGCTTTTTCTCGGTCAGATGAGTGACCCTGGAGATTTGATTGGTCTTCCTGAGAAAAATGAAAAGACTGGAAAGACAGATTTTATGCTTCCATATTGGTTTCCGACTGATGATAAGCCTATCGTTCTCTTTCTCGATGAATTAAACCGTGCGCGTCCTGAAGTTTTGCAGACAATCATGGATTTAACTTTAAACAGAAAACTTGCAGGAAAATCACTCCCGAAAAACAGCCGAATCATAAGCGCAGTCAACAACGGTTCTGAATATCAGCTTACAGATTTGGACCCGGCTTTGGTTTCGCGCTTTAACATCTATGAGTTTGCACCAAGCGTTGATGACTGGCTTTCGTGGGGCGAAAAAAGTGGAATCGACCCGCGCGTTCTGTCTTTTATCGAACAGAATCCTGAATATCTCGACAGTGACGAGTCACTCGGCGAAGAAGGAAATCTTGTTCGCTCTCCCGACCGCCGCAGCTGGGAACGCACATCAGACGTCATCAAAGACATAAAGTCTCTCGACCGAGAAGTTATGCCTCTCGTTTCAGGAATCATCGGAAACAAGGCAGCGTCACTTTTTTTCAAATCAGTAAATGAAGCAAACACAATCAGCGCAAAAGATGTTCTCACAGATTTTGAAAACATCAAGTCTAAGCTCACATCTCTCGCGATTCCAGACTTTGCGTTTATTAATAAATCGATTTACAAATTTCTCGAAAGTCAGTTGAACGCCGCTGGTATTGCAAGTGATGATGGTAATGATAAGTCATCAGTTCAAACAGCCGGCGTTTCGAAATCTGTTTTGTCAGAAAATTTGAATAAATATTTCGACTGGCTCGGTGAAAATCAGAAGTCAGAAATTCAGACACATTTTGTGAGCCTTGTTGACGGTGAAAAATATGCTCATGCTCTTTGCTTTATGAAAAGTGAGTGCGGAGAACTGTTTGATAAAATGATGAAAGTTATTAAATAAGGAGTAAAAAAAATGAAAAAAGTAAATGGTGGATTAATTATTGTTTTCGTTGTAGCAGTTTTTATGCTTGGTTCTGCAGTAATGCTCGGAATAAGCATGTTTGGTGGTAATAACAAAAATGTAAGTGAAAATGATACTGTAGAAAATGAAAGTGAAGAAACTTGTGTTGAAGATGAATATATTTCTGATTTTAAATCTACTTTTGACGAATCAGATCCAGAATTTAACGAAGGTCCAGTTGTTTCATATTCTGTAGAAGAACTCAGACAGATTTTTAATAATGACTTTTCATATACAGTTTGTAAAAAAGATGAATCTTATGAAATTAAATTTACTGATAATCCTAATGAAGTTGTAATTTATAAAGACGGAAACCTTGTTACAAATTTTATTTATAGAACTTCAGTTGAAGATTGGTATTTTACAGTTTATACTCCGCTTTTTTCTGATGAAAACCTTCTTTTAATCAGCTGTTCAGTTGCTGCATATTGTGATTTTGGTTTTATTGAAAACAATAAATTTCATAGAATCAAAGAATATGAACTTGATGATCCATGTCTGTTTGAATATAAAGGATATATAGCTGAAAATTATGAAATGCTTGCAGGTAATGATGAAATCAGAGTCTGCCTGTATGCATACAATCCACATGATTCAGAAGATATTCAAATAAAAGGATTCAACTGTAAGCTTCAAACAAATACTGAAACAAAAGAACATTCTTTTACAGTTGAAGAGTATGAAAGATCTCTTAATTAAAATAGAATCGTTTCAACTTTAAAGGATAGTTTCGTGCAAGAGACAAACAGGCGTATCAGTTCCATCATCTCATCCTGGTTTTACATAAAGCCGCTTTTCTTTTCGATTGCACAGACTCACTATATCGTTCCAAACGAAAACATCTCATGCGTAATGCGCACAGGAAAGCGTAAAGTGGAATTTAACCCGGCGCTCATTAATTCCCTCGACGACGAAACTCTCGAAAAATATTTATCACTTGAAATGACCCGCGTTCTTCTCGGGCATCCGTATCAGAGACAGCCATATCATGCAAAAGCCGGAGTGCTTGCACTTGCAAGTGATGCTGTTGTGTGGCAGATGAATGATAAAAGTGATGCTGCTTTTTATGAAGAACTGGCTGGTGTAAGATATTTACGCGAGAAGGTTGGAAGGTTTGCTACTTTTCCGGAGATGAATTTTGAGAAGTGGTATAAGTATATTTATGACATCATTTATTCGCAGAAGGGAGGCGAGAGTGCGGGGAGCGTTTCGGTTGATGGAATGCAGAGCCTCGACGAGATGGCTGAACTTTGGGAAGAAGATGATGAAACTCGTGAAGAAATAGAAAGTGAAATCAAGGCGGCGGACGACGGGGAAAGTGATGATGGTCAAGGCGGTCAATTGACTCGTGTGCTTAAAGAGAGTAGTGATTTTTCATTTGATTACCGCAGGGCACTGACTCAGTTTAGACAGAACATCGTAAGTGCAAACAGAAAATTAACAAGAATGAGACCGAGCCGCCGGTACGGGTTTAAGGCAATGGGTAGCCGATATGAGAGAAAGGCAAATGTTCTGATTGCAGTTGACGTTTCAGGTTCTATTACAGATGAAAGCTTTGAACATTTTACTCATGCAATCAAAAACTTTTTCTTTTTAGGCCTCATTGAAAAAATTGACCTCATATTTTTTGACGTTAATCTTAAAAATACAAAGCCGATTGCCTTTTCAAAGAAAGTAAATCTTGATGAAATTAAAGGCCGCGGTGGAACAAATTTTCAGGTTCCATTTGACTATTTTGAAGAACATAAATCAGAGTACAGCGGAATGATTTTATTTTCTGACGGCGAGGGAAACTGTCCTGTTATAAAATCTGGTGTAAAGAATATTTTATGGATTTTGGACAGCCGTACTTCGTATGACAGGAACGGCCAGTGGATAATAAAACAGGCTCGTTGCCGTGCAACGTATCTGCCGTTTTAGGAGCAATTTATGTATAACGACGTAGAAGCAGATTTCTGGAAGGAACTTTTTGTTCATGTCCAGCACAAAAATATGGTTCGCATTGGAGCAGAAAAATTAACATTTTCTCAGTGCAAACCTGTAATCGATGATTTTATTTCACAACATCCAGAATATAAAATTGATACAGATTATTCTTCTTCATATTGTACATTCGAAGTATTCGTAACACAAACGATAAAGCTCCGTCTTTTCATTCAGGCTTCGATAAAGGCAACGCTTCTTCAGTTTGACGGCGGCGACTATGTAAAAATCGCAGATGCAAAGTTTGCATACAATCCGTTTCCAGAAATTGAAGAGTTTCTTTCGCATTCAAAAGATTACACGGCAGAGTTAAATTCCATCAAAACAAAAGAACTCCACACAAAAGCACAGCTCAAAACAGCCCGAGAATTTATCAAAGCCCGCTGTCGCTTAGACTACGACCCGAAAAACATCGTCTGGAATCTTTCAGACGACAACGCCGGTTTCAAACTTTCATTGATTGATGGAAAAGAAAAAAAAGAAGTTCATCTTGATATCGATGATTTTGAATCTCAGATGCCGAAATACAATCAATAGATTTGATTTATAAAAACGTTTCCAAGTGAAAAAAAATTAATGCCACTTCATCACGCGTTCATCAATGCGTCTCGCAAAAGTGAACGCATATGGCGTAAAATATTTACTCCAGAAATTTTGCGCAATAAGATTTGTCGTTTCATATTCAACTGCAAGAAAATTATTTCCTTCTTCTTTCGCAAGATTATAAACATATGCAACAAGTTTCTGCGCAATTTTTGTTCCGCGAAATTCTTCTTTTACAAACATGTCAGCAATGTTAATTACATCTTCTGCGCATGAAACATGATTTTCGCCTGCTTTTGTGAGTGAGAGCATCGCGATTATTTCTTCGCCCTGTTTTGCGATGAAGACTCGTTTTGTTTTGTCTTCGTAGTCTTCGTTAAACTGCTTGCTGTATGCTGCCATGTCGACTGATCTGAAGCACGGAGATTTCAAAAGGTGAATTGCGAGTTCTTCGCGAAGTGTTGAAATTTTTTCTTTGTTTTCTTCTGAGTATAAAAGTTCGTAAATAGTGATGGAATTTTTTTTCGCGCGGGTATTGTCAGAGTTGTCTGCGGTTGAAGTGGAGTCTGCTGCAGAGGTGATGTCTGCATTGTAAATAACGCCCGCTGTAAACGGAGACTTTTCGTTTATCTCAAGAATGGAACATGCCTTGCAGATTCCAAATCCTGAAAGCGTAAGCGTATCGTTAATATCTGTATCTTTGGAAAATGAATCGATTGCAAAAGATGTGATGTCTGATTGTGAAAGTTTGTCGAGCTGGTAAGAAAGAAGGTTAGTCATGATCCGCTTTCTGTCTTTAGCCGGAAGATCAGGTTTTACCCAGGTTCCACCAAGCGGAGCATAAGCCCCTTCACAAAGCCCGTAAAGATTTTCAATCGGCGACGCAAAAAACAGATAGCCAACCATCTCGCCCTCTTTAGATTTTGCCATCACCCCATGGTCTTCAATCAAAAGCCATTCCAGCGTCTCTTCAAAAGTATTCCCCATTTCGCCCACCTCAAAATAAAGAATTAGTTTCCATAATTATGTTAACTTCGATTTGACCTCCGGTCAAGAATTAATTTTTAAGTGGAATTTGTGAAGATGTGTTTTTTTACGAAAGTCATGCAGAATGAAAAGAATACAAATAACAAAATGCTGATTACAGGAGGCAATATATGAGATTAGAAGTTGAATTATCAGATAAATTTCACCCCGGCATCCCAAATTCCACATACTCATCCCCAGTAATTCCACACCCCCTAATCCGTGTAAATCTCTGAAATCTGTGGCTTATTTCTCGCATTCTTTGACATTCTTTCCCATTTTGTGTATAATCGCGACATTAAAAGGAAAAAGTTGCTATGGAAAACAAGATGGGCGTAATGCCGGTTAACAAATTAATTATCAATATGTCACTTCCGATGATGTTCAGTATGCTCGTGCAGGCGACTTACAATATCGTTGACAGTTACTTTGTTTCTAAGATCAATGAAGAGGCTCTTACAGCCGTTTCGCTTGCTTTTCCGTTCCAGATGCTCATGATTTCCTTTGCAGTCGGTACTTCTGTCGGAATCAACGCGCTCCTTTCAATGCGCCTCGGTCAGAAAAATCAGGATGCAGTCAATAAAACAGCCGCAAACGGCCTATTCTTAGCCCTCTGCAACTATGTAGGCTTCTGTCTCCTCGGGTTTTTCCTTGTTGATCCTTATCTCAGAAGCCAGACTTCGAACACCCTCATCATTGACTATGCAAAAATCTATCTTGAAATCGTAATGTACGCCGGTTTTGGTATGTTCTTTGGAATTACGTTCGACCGACTTCTCCAGTCAACCGGAAAAACTTTCTATACAATGATTACCCAGCTTGTCGGCGCCATTTTGAACATTGTTCTGGACCCGATTTTCATCTTTGGCTGGGGCCCGATTCCTCATTTTGGAATTGCAGGTGCGGCAATTGCGACTGTTGCAGGCCAGATTATTGCCATGATCGTATCTGCAATCTACAATGTGACTAAAAACTACGAAATCAAGCTCAGTTTTAAGAAATTCCACCCAGACGGAATCGTAATCGGACAGATTTACAAAGTCGGCCTCCCTTCAATCATCCTTCAGGCAGTCGGCAGCTTCACAACTTACGGAATGAACCTCATTTTCAAGACTTTCGAGACAGTTGCAGATACAGCAATCGCCGTTTACGGAGCATATTTCAAGCTCAACAGCTTCATTTTTATGCCTGTTTTCGGTCTCAATAACGGGGTAGTTCCAATCATCGCATACAACTACGGTGCCAGAAACAGAAAACGCATCACAAATACAATCAAAGGAGGAATGGGCTATGCCATCACAATCATGGTAATCGGCGCCCTCATCTTTGAAATCTACCCGGATGCACTTCTCAACATATTCCACGCATCCCTCGGAATGCGCGCCATCGGAATCCCGGCCCTCAGAATAATCGCAACAAGCTTCATCGGAGCCGCAATCGCAATCGCCCTCGGAGCAGTTTTCCAGGCACTCGGAGACGCAGTTTATTCCATGATCGTATCTCTTGCCCGCCAGGTCTGCGTTCTGCTTCCTGTAGCATATGCATTCTCAAAAACTGGAAATATTGACCTCGTCTGGCTCTGCTTTCCGATTGCAGAACTCGTTTCAGTAGCACTCTCCGTAATCTTCTACATCAAAGTTTACAAGAATAAGATTAAGACTCTGTAAATAGAAACTTCCGGGTTTTACAAGAGATTTTCTTCTATGAAATGTATTGGGGCAGGTGGAATTCAACTCGACAACTGCCTCTTTTTTTGCTAAAATAAGAAGATAATGAAAAACTATATACTCGCACCGTCTTTGCTTTCTGCAGATTTTTCAAATCTCGGTAATGCAATTAATTTAATTGAAGAAAAGAAAGCTGGTTTTGTTCATATTGATGTTATGGATGGAATGTTCGTTCCACAGATTTCTTATGGACAGCCTGTTGTAAAATCTTTGAGACCGCTTACTGATCTGATTTTTGATGTTCACCTTATGATTGAGCATCCTGAAAATCATATTAAATCTTTTGCAGAATCGGGCGCCGATTATATTACGTTCCATTATGAAGCATCTGAAAATCCGGACTCAGTCATCGATTTGATTCATTCGTTTGATAAGAAGGCTGGAATTTCGATCAAGCCTAAGACTCAGGTTTCTGCAATTGAAAAATATCTTGCTAATGTCGAACTTGTTTTAGTTATGACAGTTGAGCCTGGTTTTGGCGGTCAGAAAATTATTTCAGAGTGCGTTGATAAAGTTAAAGAGCTCGTGGAACTTCGCAAAAAGCTTAATCTTGATTTTAAGATTTCAGTTGATGGCGGAGTTAATGAAAACACTATTCAGAGTGTTATAGATGCAGGTTCAGATGTAATCGTGTCTGGTTCTGCGTTTTTTTCAGGAAGGTTATAAATGAAAAGTAAGAAGAGTTTATTCTGTATTTTAATTTTGGGTGCTTTGATTTCTGCTAATGCATTTTCTCAGGTTGCTGAGTTTGATGCAGATTCTGTTGATGTAAATTATGCTGCGACTTACGAAGCATCTGAAACTTTATCTGATGCATTGAATGCATATAAAACTGGCGACTGGAAAACTTCGATTTTCCTTTTCAAAAAACTTCATTCTAATCCTTCAAACATCACTCCTGAAACTTTGTATATGCTCATTATGGCAGAAACATACAGCGGCAATTACAAGCAGGCTGCTGCAAGCTGTGATATCTTTATTAAAAACTTTCCTCATAATCAGTATGTAGAACTTGTTACATATCAGAAAGGAAAAAATCTTTATCACGTTAATGATTATGAAAAATCAATCATCACATTAAGTGATTTCTGTCATTCACATACAACTCATCCGCTTTATGCAGCTTCTCTTTTCTGGATTGCAGAAAGTTTTTATGCAAGCTACAACTTTGACAGCGCAAAACCTTTGTATGAAAGAATCGTAACAGAATATCCTGATGATTCAAAAGCAAAAGATGCAAAATATCGTCTCGATGTAATTGCACAGCGCTCACGCGAAGAAAAACTTCTTTATCTTTTGAAACAGACTGGAGAAGATTATCTTTCATCACGCGAATCATATGAAAAAACTTTGAAACAGTACAATGTTGAAAATTCTGTAGGTGTAAACAATCAGATCAGAGAACTTCGCTCACAAAAAGAAAGTCTTGATTCTGATCTTGCTGAACAGAAAAAACGAACTGCAGAACTTGAAGCTCAGTTAAAGTCTTATGAAAAAGATTTGTCTGGAAGTATCCGCGAATTGAAGAGTCAGGCTGCAGAAGCTCTCGAGCTTATTGAAGAGGAAGAGTAGTTTATGAAAAGAGTTTTAACATTTATTTCGATTTTATTGATTGCAGCAAACTGTTTTGCAAAAAGCATGGATGATAAAGTAACGGTTAAGAGTGGAATCGTTGCAATTGAATATGTTCCGTATAATGGCGGTATATTCATGTATGCAGAAGGAATTAACAAAAAGTATGTTCCTCTCATTGATACAATTGATTATGCAGCTTCTTCTTTCATTGGAATTGCTGTAGATAAAACATATTACAATCTTCGCAATTCTGGCGGTGTAAAATATTCTTATTCAATCGAAAATAATTCACTTGTTGTCACTTATAAAATTAAGAATCAGGTTGAAGTAAATATAACATATTCAATCTCTAAAAAAGATGTTATTACTGTTAAATATGCTGTAAAAAACATTGACGGAGTTAAACACGCAATTTCTCTCAAGGCAATTTATGACACTGTTCTTGGTGAAGGTAAAGGCGGTGCTTATGTAACTGCGGCTAAAAATGCAATCAGTACAGAATATATCATCTCTGATTTTGCAAAACATAAATACATCACTTCTACAGACGGAAAACTTGCAATCCGTTTTCTGTTTGATGATGTTTATCAGAAATATGCATATAAAACTGTAATTGCTGCAAAACCTTTCTTTGATTCCTCTGTATTTGAAGGACGCTTTGTAGAAGGCCGCAGTTTCAATACTGTTTTAAGCTATAATAATTCATGCGTAGGATGTTTCTTCAAGACTCTTAAACTTAATGCTGGTGATGAAAAAGTTGTAGAACAGAAGATTCAGGTTTTGAGAAATGAATTTGCTGTTCCGGAAACAGATGACGATGATGATTTTGAAGAAGTTACTAATGGTGATGAAGAATATTATTCAAAGACAGAAATCAAACCAGCTTCAGATCTTATAAATGAAAAACATGATTTTGGCGATTCTGCTGTAAAGGACGAAAATGCTTTTGCTAAAAATGATTTTACTGATGAGATGCCTAAAGCAGAGAAGACTGATAAATCTGCTGTAATTGATTTTGATAATGTTTCATCAAATGATAAATCTGCAAGAGAATATACAAAAAAAGATGCTCTTGATTTGATCGAGAAAATTAATGCTCTTGATGATGATGGTGCAAATACAAGTCAGGAAGAAGTTTTAAGACTTCAGATTGAACTTGAAAGAGTTTTAAAAAGCTTAAAAAATAAATAAAAAAAAGTACTGGAAAATAAAATGACACAAAGTGTAATCGACACAGCAAAACGACTCATGGCTAGACGCGACTTCGGCAATGCAATTAAAGTATTGCAGGGGCGTGCCGACATGTACGAAGAAAGTTTTGAATACAACTGTCTTTACGGAACTGCTTGCCTTTATGTCGGAGATTCTGGTGCTGCAAATTTTTATTATGAACGTGCACGCAAAATAAAGCTTAATGATTCAAACCTTCTTCTTGGACAGGCAGCAATCTTTTTGAAACGCGGTGATACAGAAAGGGCCGTTCAGTATTATCTTGATATTCTTGATTTTGATCCTGAAAATGAAGTTGCAAAAGAAGCGCTTGATTTTATTCGCTTTAACGGTGATTACGAAACAATCTGCAGATATGTAGATTCTGGAAAAATTGAAAAGTTTTATCCACCACTTGGTTTTAATCCAAAATTTTTCAGCATTATTACTTTTGCTGCAGCTCTTGGAATTTTGTTTGGAATTTTCATCGTAAATATTTTCACTGCAAGAAATATAATGCAGAGTCCTCGTGCAGATTTAACTGATCTTGCACTTTCGGTAGAAGAACAGAGACATCCGCAGGAAAAAGATATTTCGGAAAATGTAGTACGCTACATTCTCTCGGACAGACAGATTAAAGATGCATATTTCAAAGCTTCAAAAAGCTTTCATGATTTCAATGATAATGCTGCTCAGGTTGAGATTAACCGCATTTTAAATTCCAACGCATCAAACGGAATCAGACAGAAAGCAAGACTTCTGATGGATTATCTTACAGAACCGACATTCGATTCGTTAAAGCAGAATTATCCGATTGAAGCCGTAAAAGATGATCCTGCTCTTTACCTTGACTGTTTTGTCGACTGGTCAGGAAGAATTGCAAACATCGAAAGAACTGAAAACTCAATGCAGTTTACTTTGCTCGTTGGTTACGAAGATCAGAAAAATGTAGCAGGAACAGTAAACGTTAAATTAGGTTATATTCCGCAGCCGGAGCTCGACGGATCTAAGCCGGTAAGGGTGCTTGGAAAAGTTTCTCTGGATGGGGATAAAA
>JAGHSB010000221.1 GCA_018066075.1 Candidatus Treponema scatequi | reverse complement strand
AGACAAAATAGAATTTACGGATTAAATTGACATTAGTGTAGATTTTAATCCGTGAGTTTGAGAAGATATAAATTAAGAATTAGATATAAGGGCAAGAAAATACGGATTAAAACAAGCAAATACACTGATTTAATACGTAATTGACCAATTTTTTAGGAAATAAACTTCATTTTAAGAGGAAAATTACGGATTAAATCAACCAAAATAGCCATTTAATCCGTAAACGGACCAATTTGTTTGAAAAAAAATGCCACACTCAGTCTGGTTGCATGGGATGAAGAAAAGCTTGGAATGAAACTTTCTACAGATGTAATGCAAAATATTCATAATGAAAAAAGTCTGGGGAAACGGAGTGCGCGTCTACCTTATATCTTTTGCACGAACTTCATATTGAATTACGTCAGCCATAAAAATGCCGTTTAAATCTTCCGCAAATTTGTGTTTCAGCCAGAATGTGACCTTGCATAGCAGTTTGGAGTGTCTGTTTATTTGAATTTTCTGAAATTTCTAAAAAAGTGTCGAGCGCATAAAAATAAAAGACATACCTGTGTTCTTTTTTGATGAAAAACGGCTGCTTTGGAGCGCGGTAACAGTTTTTTACCCACGGTACATCAAGATCGTCAAGAATGATTGCAAATGAAACGGTATTTTCCGGAACTTCAGAGATTTGGAATTCTGGTGATTTATCTTCGCCAAAGCCTGTATGCTTTACTGGAATATTCCCGTTATTTGTAAAAGCCGGACTTGTTACAATCATATCATTCTCCCTTTTTACGCGCTTCTTTAATTGCTGAAAATGCTCCGGAAATAAAATCTTTTGTGCGCAATATGGCAAGTCCACTTGATTCATCACCTAAAACTAAAAGATTTTCGCCGGTTTTGTAGCCCATAATTTCGCGGGCTTTTTTAGGAATTACAATCTGGCCTTTTTCGTTCATTGTGACTGTTCCAAAAATGTGCTTGTCCTTGGGATTTGGAGGTAAAGTTCCTTCGAGCATTTCAAGCCCTTCCGGAATTTCCAATTTTTTCCGCAACTTCCTCCTGCGAATATCCAAACGAATTACGCAAGTTGATAATATTTTCTTTAAGCATTTTCCACCTTTTTGGGCTTTTTAATTCCGTAAAGCACGTATCGCAAAACTGGAATTCTTTTACAAACTTCCCACATTGCAATGCTTACTGGCAAAGTCACAAATAATTCTATCAGATAAACAACTGCAATTGGAAGATTTGGAACGGCAGGTTTAAGCAACGTATTCAAAATCAGCATGATTAAAATGTGATTAACGTAAATTCCCCAGTTGGACGTGCACATATACACAGAAAAATTATTTTCAAACTCAAAAAAGGCTTGGGCAACACCAAGAATTCCCATCATTGTAAACCACGCATGAACAATTGAAATCCAGTTGTTTTGAACTTCTAAATCCGAATAGCAGATGCCGTAAAATTTCCTAAAATAAACAACACCAAATCCAATTCCAATCAAAAGACAAATCCAGCCAAACTTTTTAAGCTGAGAAAGAAGTTTTTCACTGCTAAAAACATAGTAGCCAAGCAAAAAAGCCATTGTGTCGTACCCAAACCGATAAGTTGGAATCATTTTGATATTTAAAACATGGCTTGCACCAATCATCACAATTACAAAAACAGCAGCTACAAAAATATTTGATTTTTCACCCAACGCTTCCAATCGGCAATTTTTATCAATCAATTTCAAAAGGGCAAGAATACAGCAGGCAAAAAACAAAACGTGGCAGAACCACAAAGCACCAATTCCACTTGCCACACTGATAAGGTATTTAATAAAACCTGGAACTTGCGCTGCATCCGGGCCAGACATAAAATTGTTTGTAATAATCAGGCCGCCAATCCACTGAATTGTAAGAATTCCGAGCGTACTTGGAACAATCAGTTTTTGAACGCGCGCTTTCATAAACGCTTTAAGTGATTTTTCTGTAAAGTATATTTTGCACACATTCCGCTCACTACAAAAAGCAGCAGCATAAACCATTGGTAAACGGAATATTGAACAATGCCCGCAAAAGTAATTTTTGGAACCGCCCCTTCAACCGCAGGATTCGCCGGCAGCCCCGGGAACATCGCGCCAATTCCAATGTTGTTGTAATAGTAAAACACATGAAAAATAACAACAATCAAAATTGTTATCCAGCGTAAATTATCAATCCATCTTTTTCTTTCAACTGATTCCATATAAATCTCCTACTTGTAAGAAAATTGTAAAATATAGTTGCATAGAAAACAACCAATTAAACGTAACATTTTGTATTGAAATAATGTTATGTTTAGTTGCATTACATCAAGAAAAGTGATTTTATTACATACTTCATCGTCCGACTGTAGAAAAGAAAATGAAAAAGAAATGAATCTGTTAGTGAAATTATTAAATCTAAGCTTTAATTATTTTTCCTATTAATCTGATACAATATTTACTATGAACTATAATCCAACTGATAAAGAAATTGATTTTGTTTCTAAAGGGCTTGCAGAGTTTAATGACAAAGCTGTTGGCCCAGACAATCACGAACTTTTGAACATTGTGGAATATGATGATAACGGAAAAGTGATTGCGGGGATTCTTGGTGGCACATATTGGACAAACATTTGCCGGAATCTCAGTTCGAAAATAAAGTGCGCGATAAAATGGGCTATGTTATTTTTGAAGATGAAAAACCTGTTGGACTTCTGCGTTACAATCTATTCTGGGACAACACACCTTTTTGCACAATGCTGTTTGTGGATTGACAGGCACAGAAAAAAGGTTACGGCCGAAAACTGATGGAACATTGGGAAGCTGACATGAAATCTCAGGGCTACCGAATGCTTCTTGTTTCTACTCAAGTTGATGAAGAAGCTCAGAATTTTTACAGAAAATTGGGCTACAAAGACTGTGGCGGATTTACAATCGACATTCCAGGTTATGAACAGCCGATGGAATTATTTTTAAGCAAGGGGATTTAGCAAATGATATCAATAACAAAAGGCGACATAACAAAGTTTTCAGTTGATGCAATTGTAAATGCGGCAAACAGTTCATTGCTTGGTGGCGGTGGAGTTGCTAAAAAACGAAACGAAAGTTATACTTTAGAAAAGTGGTATTTATACCAAATTTCTAAAATAAAAGGCTCGGGATGGAAAAACTGTTGCCGCGGTTGCTCTTCTTCAGGATATAGAAAAACCGGCAAATCCTAATTTTATAAATGGACTGGTTGCTGAAGTTTTAGGAGTATATACATGATTTATTTTTGTTTAATTGGTTTGGTAGGTTCACTTTTAATGTTGTTGGGGGATCAGCTTTTATATTTATCAAAATCAGCAGCTAAAAGAGAAAAGACTACTGATGCTATGGATTATATTGCAGAAGTTATGAGCGGATTACCGGTAAAGCGATTTTGCGCCGGCGGATTGATAGGTCCGTTTGCAGCTTTTGTTTACTGTGTGGGATTTTATCATCTTGTGCTGGCAGTAAATCAGGAGATGGTGGTTTGGAAAAATGTTGCTCTTGTGGCATTTCTTTTGAATTGTTTTGGAATTATATATGGCAGCGCATTTCACACTCATTTTCCATATTTAGGATTGTTCGGAAAAACTGAACAGAAAGAAAATCGTGATATTATTGTAAAATATTTTTCAAAGTTGATGATTTTTACATACATTGGTGAAGGAATTGGCTTTGGTCTTATGCTTATAATGATTGCTTCCGGGACAACAGTTTTTCCAAGATGGTGTGCAATAGTAACACCAGGCGTTTTAATGCTGCTGAAACCTATTGTTGCAAAAATACCCGGAATGGCCGGAAAGTTTGTTTCTGGCGGTTGGACTAATTTGATTTCTGTGATTTATTACGCAGTGATTATTTTGGTGCAGGTTGTATCTTAATAAAAAGTTTGATTCTTGAACGGAGAAATAAAATGGATATCTCAATAGAAGATAATTTGACTTTTGAAGAATACAAAGATTTACGCAACACAACTTCATGGACAAAACTTACGGATACTCAGATTGAAAAACTGATTAAAAATTCCGCATTCAAAGTCCGTGCAAAGGTCGATGGAAAAACTGTGGGAATGGGCCGCGTGCTTTTTGATTTTGGGTATACTGCTTATCTTGCGGACATTATTGTGGCGCCGGAAGCACAGGGAAAAGGAATCGGAAGAAAAATTGTGGAACGTTTGATTCAACTTGTAAAAGAAAATGTCGCTGTGACTGATTTTTTGAATTTCAGTCTTATGGCGGCTCAAGGAAAATCTGGCTTTTACGAAAAACTGGGATTTACAAAAAGAGAAGAAGCCAACGGATACGGTATGGTAATGAGGATAAATGAGTAAATACAAGAAACTTAGTGTATACTTATATTGAGAATAGAAAAATGAAAATCGGTGTAATTGTTGCAAGTTCAAACAGTGCAAAAAATGAACTTTTGTACAATGCAGTTTGTAAGGCTGCAAAAAAAGATGATGAAGTCTTGAACTTTGGTGTTTTTGAGGATGGCGAAAAT
>JAGHSB010000229.1 GCA_018066075.1 Candidatus Treponema scatequi | reverse complement strand
TTGTTAATATTAGGTTTTCAGTTTATCGCTGTTTCTCAGAATTTTGACAAAATAACTCAGATCATATCATCTGATGAGATTACATATGCTCAGGCAGCCTATATTGCTGCAATTTATACAGGGGATGTTACAAATACATCTGACGAGAAAGCTGCATTTGAAGCTCTTAAAACAAAAGGTTTTTTTACAGATGCAGATGATTCTGAATCAAAAATCAATCTTGGAAAAATGTGTTCACTTTTTGCAAAAGTTACAAATGCAAAAGGCGGGCTTATGTATATGATTACAAAAAAATCTCCGCGCTATGCATACAGAGAATTTGTTGCAAAGGGATTTATTTCTAGAACTGCAGATCCGAAAAAGGCTGTAAAAGGAGCTGATGCAATCGGACTTTTTAATTCTTTGACGGAGGGTGCAAAATGAAATCACTTAAAAAATTAGCAGCAGCATTGTTTGTATGTGGAATTTTCCAGACTGCAGTCTTTGCACTTGACGGCGGTGCACTTCTTGCAAACGATTCAACTTTTAAGACAAATAAAGACCAGAAATATTATTTAAATCAGAAAGATGTTTTTACTGCATGGGTTAAAGTTCCATTTGCTGACAGTACGGAAAATTATTTTATTTCAGAAGCTCTTTATAAGTTTGAATACAATCAGAACATCAAGCAGATGTTCAATTATGTTGATTTGAACCTTTGTAAAGTTAATTATGTTTTGCATTTTGATGAAGACCAGCTCAAGCTTGAAGGAGGAAGATTTTATACTTCTGCTTTGTCACCAATCGTTTATTCTCAGAATGCAGACGGAATCAAGGCATCTTACAAAAATAAACTTTTAACTGCATCTGCTTTTATGGGCTATACAGGCTTATTGAATGGTAACATTGTTAAAATGGTAAATGCTTTTGATTATACTTTGCTTGATACAAAAAAAGTTTACAGTCTTCAAGATAAATATTTTGTGACTATAGACGGTGTAACTTTTGGCAACCTTTTTTACAATCAGTCGATCGGCATTCAGTTTACCGGTGCTTTCAGATTGAATGAAGTTGCAAATACAAAAATGTATGCAACTCTTTTGATGAAAGGACCTCTCACAAGTAACTTGATTTATAATCTTGATGCAACTGCTGAACTTTCAAAATATGGCAATCATGAATTTAATTTTTCAATGCTCGGAAGACTTGTTCTTGGATATTATTTCAATAAAGGATCTGTAACTGCAAATGTGATTTACGCTTCAGAAAAATTTAATGCCGTTACAAGTCATTGTGCATTGGATTGTGCTTCAGAGCCTGAATACAATAATCTCTTTAAGGCAGGGCTTTCAGGAACATATAAGCCTCTTGATAATTTGATGTTCAGTGCTGGTGCAGACATTGCAATGGATGTTAAAAAATTTTATGAGATGAAAGGCTTTCAGTATAATGTCGCTGCAAAATATCAGGTTTTAAGCGATGTTGAACTTGGTCTTAAATGGAATCAGTATTTTGACTTTAATAAATCAGAAGTAAATTTCAACTCAATTTCTGCAGTTGTTAAGATTGCTTTCTAGAACAGGAGGAAAAAAATGAAAAAGATTTTTAGTTTTATTTTATCGGCATTCATTTGTTCAAACTTATTTGCAATTGAAGCAAAAGTTGTTTCTGTTTCTGGAAAGGTTCAGGTTCAGAAAGGGACTGCCTGGGTTGATGTAAGACCTGGTGATGTTTTGAAAAAAGGTGATCTTGTTCAGACTGGTTTTAAATCAGAAGCAGTCGTTGCGATTACAAGTGCAAATCAGAATTCAAAATTAACAATCGGTCAGCTTTCGCGCATCACTATTGAACAGCTTGCAGAAAATTCCACTGGAGATAAAACAAGCGTTTATGTCGCAACTGGCTCTGCAAAATCAGAAATCAAAAAGACAGAAGACCGTCGTGCAAACTATACAGTAAGAGGACCGGTAGCAACTGCGTCTGTTCGCGGTACTGAGTTTGACGTTAAGAATGGTTTTGCAAGTGCTTCCATCAATACAGAAGAAGGAATCGTTGCAGCATGGAAAACATCTGCTTCTAATGCAGCACCTTCTGTAACAAGTGCAAGAGAAGATGCAGAGTTTATCAATTCAACTTCTGACGGCAATTCTGCAAAAGATGTTGCTTCAGATGCACCTCACGGATCTTTCACAGTTGGAAAAGGTCAGTCAGCAGAGTTTACAGAAAGCAAAGAAATTACTTCTTCTGAAAATGCAATCATCAAAGCAACTACAATTCCTGGCATGACTTGCACCGCACTTGAGTTTGAATCAGATGGCAATTATTCAGAGGCTTCCTTAAATGATGCTTCATATACATTACTCGGAATTGGTGTTTCTTTAAGTAATCCATAGCCATAACGGTAACCAAGATATTCGGGGTTTGTTTATAGAAAGATGATTAATTACGGGACAATATCCGGAGATATATTCTGTCTCATTTTGACGCTTATTCTTCTGCGTTATCAGGCGCAGAGGAGTAAATCAACTGTACAGACTTTGTATAAAACAAGCCTGTACATTTGGTGCGTTTATCTCATCTGTCTTGCAGTTCTCATGGTTCTTAATACTACTCAGATTTCTGCATTGAGGCCATTCAAATATTTCATAAATATTCTTTTCATTTTCAGTGCGGCTAACCTGGGCTATATCTGGTTCTGGTTCTTCGTTCTTTCATATGGAGAAGAAAGACTTTATTCTTCGAAAGCACATTATATTACGGCGCTTCCGGCTCTTGCTCTTGTGCTTCTTGCTTTGTTTTCACCATTTACGGGCTGGCTTTTTACACTGGACGAAAACAATATGTATCAGCATGGTCCGTTGTATGTATTCAACTTTTTGGGTTCGTATTCATACATGCTTTTTACAACACTATGGACTGTTTATCTTATTGCAAAATCAAAAAGCCGTATTGAAGTAAAAAGAAATTTTCAGATTTTGCTTTATGGAATTTATCCGATTTTGACTGCAGTAATACAGGCGATTAACGGTGAGATTCATATTGAGTGTTACGGTATTACATTGACAATGCTTTCTGTCTATTTGACTCTTCAGGAAGAAAAGATTACTGTCGATGCACTTACTCAGTTGAATAACCGCTATCGCCTTGAATCATATCTTCAGTCAAAGATTAAAAGCTACCAGGAAACTGTTTCAAAATCATCAAAGCTTTTTTACATTATGCTTGATGTAAATAAATTTAAACTCATCAATGATAAGTTTGGTCATCTCGAAGGAGATCATGCGCTAAAGTGTGTATCTCAGGTTTTGAGCCGCATGGCAAATACACATCAATATTTTCTTGCACGCTATGGTGGTGATGAGTTTTCTATTATTGTAGAAAGATATTCAATCAAAGAAGTTGAAGAACTTTGTGAAGAAATTAAACAGAATGTAACTGCTGCAAATACAAATCCTCAGTATGAACTTTCTGTAAGTGCGGGATGTGCTCAATACGAAGCAAACAAGATGAGCATTTACGAATGGATTGAGGAAGCAGACAAAAATCTTTACAAAGATAAAAATG
>JAGHSB010000276.1 GCA_018066075.1 Candidatus Treponema scatequi | reverse complement strand
AGCACTTGCAGTTTGCAAGCGGTTCGGCTATTTGTTTAACCCACTCGTAATGGAGAAAGTAGATGGTTCAGAAAGACACTGAAATCACCAATCAGTATTACATTACCAGACAGGATTCCACAGAGTCCAACGCACGTAGTTACCCTAGAAAGTTTCCTTTCGCTTTGGCAAAGGCACAGGGTTCTTGGCTGACGGATGTTGAAGGGAACAAATATCTGGATTTTTTGTGCGGAGCTGGAACTCTCGCACTTGGCCATAATGATCCTGATGTAAACCAGGGCATGATGGATATGCTTACCGGTAATTTACCGTTACACACTTTGGACTTAACTACTCCAGTAAAAGATGAATTTGTGCACACACTTTTGAATCTCTTACCAGGTGAACTTAAGAACAACGCAAAGATTCAATTTTGTTCTCCAAGTGGAACTGACGCTGTAGATGCCGCTTTAAAGCTTTGCAAAACTGCAACTGGACGCAGCTCTGTTATTGCATTCACTGGTGGATACCATGGAATGGGACACGGAGCCCTCTCTTGTACAGGTAACCTCAACGCAAAGAATAAAGTAAATGGCTTGATGCCAGAAACTCACTTTTTTCCATACCCATATTCTTACCGCTGTCCTTTTGGGCTTGGTGGAGATGCTGGTGTGGATGCAGCATGTGCGTTCTTTGAACGCCAGCTTAAAGATCCGGAAGGTGGAATTACAAAACCTGCAGCCGTAATCCTCGAACCTATTCAGGGTGAAGGCGGAGTTATTCCGGCACCTGTAAAATTTTTACAGACAGTTCGCCGCGTAACAAAAGAACTTGATATTCCATTAATCTGTGATGAAATTCAGTGCGGCTTTGGTCGCTCTGGAAAATTCTTTGCATTTGAATATGCAGACATCGTTCCTGATGTAATTCTTTCGTCAAAGGCAATCGGCGGTTCACAGCCACTTTCTGTTGTAATTTACAACAAGAAGCTCGATGTCTGGACACAGGGTGCACACGCAGGTACATTCCGCGGAAACCAGCTCGCTATGAAAGCCGGAACAATCGTAATGAACAAAGTTTCAAAACCAGAGTTCCTTGCAGAAGTAGTTGAAAAAGGCGAAATCTTCGCAAAGAGAATGGAAGCTATCAAAGCAAAAGTTTCTATCATCGGTGACCTTCGCGGAAAAGGTTTGATGCGCGGAATCGAATTTATCGATCCGAAATCAGAACCAGATCAACTCGGTGCAAAAAAAGCAAGCGGTGAAATCGCGGCACTTGTTCAGAAACGCTGTTTTGAAAATCACCTTGTAATGGAAAAAGGCGGAAGAAACGGATCTGTAATGAGATGTCTCTGCGCTCTCAACGTTACAAAAGAAGATATGAATACAGCCCTTGATATTATTGAAAAGGTAATCACTGAGGTTGACCTTGAATACAAATAATATCTTTATCACAAACGATAAAGCGTCTTTAGATGTTTTCAAAGACACAATCGAGAAAACATCTAAAGCGATTATCGAAGCCTATAACAATGATAAAGCTTATACCGGACCGCAGCCTTTTGATCTTAAAAAGGCTGTCAAAGGTTCGATTCTCCCGGACAACGGACTCGGATTTGATAAAGCTTTGGAAAATGCAAAACGCGTTGTACTGCCAAACTTCGTTCGTACAAGTTCCACAAACTACATGGCACATCTTCACAGCGCAACATTAATCGAAACAATCGCAGCAGAATTAATCATTTCAACTTTCAATCAGTCGATGGACAGCTGGGATCAGTCACCTGTCGCAACAGAAATTGAAGTTGAAGTTGTACGCCAGCTCTGTAAGCTTTACGGTTATGGTGAAGGTTCAGATGGAATTTTCACAAGCGGCGGCTCTCAGTCAAACACAAATGGAATTTTTTTAGCACGCGACTGGTTCTGCAAAGAAAAGTTAAACTGGGATGTTAAAAAATTCGGACTCCCGGAAAACTACAGAAAGTTCAGAATGTACGCATCAGAAATCTCTCACTTCTCAATGGAAAAATCTACTCACATGCTCGGACTCGGTTACGACGCTGTAGTAAAAGTTCCTGTTGATGAAAGACAGAAGATGGATGTGGCTGCTCTTGAAAAGCTCATCGAAAAAGATATTGCAGACGGAAACATTCCATTCTGCGTAGTTGCTACAGTCGGAACAACAGACTACGGCAGCATCGACCCGATTGAAAAAATTGCGGACCTTGCAGAAAAATATGACATCTGGTTCCACTGTGACGCAGCATACGGAAGCGGCGCAATCATGTCAGATAAATATCGCTCGCGAATCGCAGGGCTCAACAGAGCAGACTCAATCACAGTCGACTTTCATAAAATGTTCATGATGCCAATCAGTGCAAGCTGCTCGCTCATCAAAGACGCAAAAGACTTTGAACCATTCGAACTTCACGCAGATTATTTGAACCGCGAAGAAGACGAAGAAGACGGATATACAAACCTTGTAAGTAAATCAATGCAGACTACACGCCGCTTTGATGCACTTAAAGTATGGCTTTCATTCCAGTGCCGCGGAAAAGACGGCTGGAACGATCTCATCGACACATGTATCGAAAACGCAAAATATGTTTACGATACTCTCGAACATCGCGAAGGTTTTGCCCGCACCTGCGAACCGGAGCTTTCTTCAATCGTATTCAGACTTTATGACAAGAATCTTTCAGAAAATGAAAACGACGAAGTAAACAAAAAAGTTCGCCGCGCCCTCATTCACAAAGAAGGCGTAGTAATCGGTCAGACAGTTTTCGGCGGCCGCGTTCACTTAAAGTTTACGCTCATAAATCCGCTTACAACGCACGAGAAACTCGATCAGCTTCTGGACTTGATTTATTCGTTGAAGAATTAATACAAAGTTTTTAGAAAATGCCGGGGTGAAGAAATGATGACATATAAAGGTTTTATTGGAACAGTTGAGTATGATGATGAGGCTCGTGTTTTTTCTGGAGAAGTTATTAACACAAGAACAGTTATAACTTTTCAGGGTACATCTGTTGATGAAGTTGAAAATGAATTTCATGCTTCTGTAGATGATTATCTTGATTGGTGCAAAGAAGATGGAATAGAACCTGAGAAGCCGTATTCAGGTAAATTTAATGTTCGGCTTACACCATTGTTTCATAGTCAGGTTGCTGTTGCCGCAAAAAAAATGGATATGTCTCTAAATAGCTTTGTGGAAAAATCTTTAAAGGATGAACTTTCTGCAATGCAGTTGACTTATTAAATAAAAAAATCTTTTAATTCTAAATCCATTGCATGGGCGATTTTTGACAGAGTTTCAATGTTAGGAATCGTCTTTTTTGTTTCAATATAATATAAATGGCTTCGCGAAATTCCAGAATCTGCAGAAAGCTGGACTATTGAGATATTTTTATTTTTTCTAAAAGAAATCAGTGTATCAATAACTTTTTCTACTTCACTATCCATTCTTAATACTCAAAATTACTATAAACAGGACTTGTCCTATATTTAGAGTATTGTTATAATGGAAATATAGCGACTCTAAATTTAGAGCGTTTGGAATAAATCATTAGGAGTAAAAAATTTATGAAAAAACTTATCACTTTATTTGCAGCATTTATCACATCTGCTGCATTGTTTGCTGGAACACCTGCTAAAGATTTGCTTGCAGGCGTTTATGACTTTGCTACACAGGAATCTTCGACATGGAAGATTTATGACGGTTATTTCAAGACGATTGATGTTTCGTCTGAAGAATATGTTTTTACAGGAAGCTTTATCGTTAAGATTTTAGTTGGAAATTCACGCTATGACTTTACTTGTACGGTAAAAAATGGAAGTGATGATTTTACTGTGGAACTTTCAGACATGACATCTTACGCATGTGACAAAAAAGGTTCTAAACTTCCAAAAGGAACAATCAACAATACCTCTGCAAACGTTGCTTCTCAGTATGCGGCTCAGATGAAAGATGAAATCAATGCCAGAATCAAAGGATTTAAAGACATCGATGCCCAGTATACAAAAACTGTTACAAGTCCAGCATTCGTAGAAACTGCATCTAAATCAATGACTGACCTCGCGTTCAAGAAATTTGCAGAAGCAAATATTAACGGTAAGCCAGTGGAATTTGATGTTATATTAAGTTCCATCGACGAAAACCTCAACCCTATCACAAAAGAACCAATGGAACTCGCATACAAAGCAGTTGCCAGCTTCAAAACAAACAAAATCGATCCACTCGGCATGACAGTTTCAGGAGGCAGCTTGATAACTATTTATTCCAACAACGAAAAACTGGTCAGTGCAAAAAAGGATTCAGTATATAGAGTTAAAGGCACAGCCAAAGTTACCGCACTTGGTTCAACTTCGAACAGAATCTGGAGTTATTCCGTTGAAGAAAAATAGTAATAGTTAATTTTTTTAGGAGTTTTTTATAATGTTCTGTTCAAATTGCGGTAAAGAAATTTTAGAAGGAGCAAAATTTTGTCCGAGTTGTGGAACTCCAATTAATCAGATTGAAGTTTCTAAAACAAAAGAAATAAGTAATTCAAATGAGATTACTCAAGATTTAGAAAGATGTTATGATCATTTTTCTAAAATTGCTGATATTTATGACTTTTATCAGAAAGGCAAGAGTCTTATAAATAATACAGTTTGGGTAAAAAAAGTTTCAAATGAATATGGCGTTGCAATGTTTTTTTTAATTGCAGGTATAATTGGATTAATTCCAACATTGTCTTCAGTATTCAAAGATCCAATTATGATTGTTGTCTTATGGATAGTTTTGCTAATTGAAATTGTGTCAATTATTTCAGGTGGTATTTGTGCTGGTATTTATGGAAAACATAAATCGACTATTGAACTGTATGAAGAAAAATTACCAATTATGGAAAATAAAATTATTGAGCATTATGCAAAATATGAAAATTGTCCATTAGCGATAGATTATACTAATCCTGTAGTAATCAGTTCAATGATAACATATATAAAATCAGGGCGAGCTTCTTCTATTAAAGAAGCCATAAATATATATGAAGATGAATGTCATAAAGTTCAAATGATTTCTGAAATGAAACAGATGAAAGCATTTGCAGAACAGGCTTCTGCTGCTGCAACACTTACTGCAATTAATACATTATAAGAAGAACATTTACACCAATCCTTAAAACCATTACAATGTCACTATGAAAAGATTCTTAACTTTCGTAGTGACATTTTTTTTGGTAATTTCTGGTTTAGTCAGCTGCGGTAATATTGCTGACGATACAATTAAGTTTTCTGTTTTGCAGGGACCGAGTGCGCTTGCTTTCTGCGGAATGATTAACGAAGAGTTTTCTTCTGAATGTCCTGTCGAAATGAAAGTTGAGCCGTCACCTGATATCGTTCTGCCATATTTGATTAAAGGGGAACTTGACGGAACAATTCTCCCTTCTGACAAAGCAATTTCAATTCTTGAAAAAAATCCTGATCTTTTCGAAATCGTTGCCGTTTGCGGTAAAGGAAATCTTTCGTTTGTAACAAATGATTCATCAATCAGCAGTCTGTCTGATATTGATTTTTCTAAAAATGAAGTTTATCTTCCGAAAGGAAGTACGATTCCTGAAACAATTTTCAGTTTTATCTGCATGGAATCGGCAATGTTGAGTTCTGATTTGAAAGTTCACGATAATCTTTCAAATCCAGTTTACAACTATCAGCTCTTTCCACCGGAAATGATTCAGGCACTTGCTGCAGGTAAAATTAAATATGCAGTTTTACCGGAACCTTTTACAACTCTTGCAAAACAGAAACTCGGTGATAAGATTTATATTCCATTTGACATTCAGAAAGGTTATACACATTTTTCAAAAAGAGAAAATTATCCGTTCACTGTTGTAGTTTTCAGAAAAAATTTTATCAAGCATCGTAAAAAACAGTTTGAAAATTTTATGAGCGTCTGGCAGAAAAGTTTTGACTGGGTAATTTCAAATCCTCACGAAGCAGGAATAAACGCAGAAAAAATGCAGATTGGAATTCCGGCTTCTCTTTGTGAAGCAGCGATTCCGGTTTCGGCTCTCTGTGCAGAACGAGAGTTTGATCTTGCGATAACTGAATGATTCAGACTGGTCTTTAGATGGAATGTGAGAAAGATGCGGTTTTGGATTATAAAAACTCAAAAGTACAGGCACTTACGGCTAAGGAGTTTAATTCAATTTATGAAGGAATGTAAAAATAAGATATTTTTTTTCTCAGGAATTGCAGCCATCATAATAATCTGGGCCGTGATTTCTGCGTTTGATAAATCTGGTTTTATTCTTCCGTCGCCGAAAGATGTTTTAGTGGAACTTGCGAAAAAAGTTTTCACAAAAGTTTTCTGGATTCACGCGGGCAATACTTTTTTGCGTGTGGTTCTGGGATTTTTGCTTTCGTGTGTTCCGGCGTTTGTGTGCGGCATCTGGTGGGGACTTAAGCCTGGTGCGCATTCGTTTTTTGTTCCGGCACTGACTGTAATCAAATCGACTCCGGTTGTTTCTGTCGTTCTTCTTTTTATTTTCTGGTTTGGAACTGATCTTGTTCCGATTGTGACATGTGCAATCATGACGTTTCCGCAGGTTAGCAGCGCAGTTTATTCGAGCGTAAAAAATTATCCTTCTGATTATCTTATGATGTCAAAAGTATTCCGACTTTCGGGCAGTGCAAAAATAAAATACATGTATGTTCCGCATGCGAAAAATGCTTTTTTAAGTTCTGCAGGAACAGCTCTTTCTCAGTCATGGAAAATCGTTTGCGCGGCAGAAGTTTTGAGCCTTCCTCATTTCGGTCTCGGCTCGACTTTGTTTTCTGCAAAGACAACTCTCGAAATCTCCGCAATGTTTGCAGATACGATTGCAATCATCGTTCTCTGCGGTTTGTGCGACTGGTTTTTCTCGCTCATTGCAAAAAAGTTTTCAAACGCAAAAATCTAAATGCAAAAGTTTAATCTAAGGTGGAACTTGTAAAAATGAAAATCACAAATCTAAATGCAGAATATATCGTAAAGCCAAACGCATTCGCAAACTCAAGCACTGCAGCAAACAACGCATCACAAAATTCCACTAAAGCAAACACAAACAACGCCGCATCAAATTTCACAATCAAAATCTTTGAAAACTTCTCACTCGAAATTGCTGACGGTTCAACTGTTGCAATTCTCGGCGCAAGCGGAACAGGAAAATCAACTCTGCTTTCGTGCATCTCAGGAGTCACTTCTGGCAACCTCAAATACACATCCGAAGAAAATACCTTTCCGGAATTCTGTGCAGTCGACTTTCAGAAGAGCCTTCTTTTACCGCATCTTTCAATTTTAGAAAATGCAGCTCTCCCGCTTTACGATATGTATGGCAAAAAGACTGCCCATAAAGTCGCTGCCGTGTACCTTGAAAAAGTTGGACTTTCACAGAAAAAAGAAAGTCTCCCTTCAGAATGTTCAGGCGGCGAATGCGGAAGGGCAGCGCTTGCAAGGGCTTTTGCCTTTCTCGAAAACTGCTGCCCGGACGGTGAAGTTCCACTATTGCTTCTGGACGAGCCTTTTAAGTCGCAGGACAACGAAACAAAGGAAAGCCTCATAAAGTACTTTCTGGAGCTCAAAAAGGGTGCCAGAAAGCCTGTAACGGCCATTTTTGTAACCCACAGCCCCGATGAAGCAGAACGCGCAGCAGACCGCATAATTACCCTCGAAGGTCGTCCTGCGGGCATCAAAAGTGATGTAAGCAGATAAGAGGCTTTTGACATTCAAATTGATGCCGGCCTTGTAAATTCCACTTAAATATCAAGATTGCCCAGTTTCTAAATACAGGAAATCGGGCTGTTTTTATAT
>JAGHSB010000217.1 GCA_018066075.1 Candidatus Treponema scatequi | reverse complement strand
AGAAAATAATGCAATCTAATGAAGTTTTTTACCTTTTTGTGTCAGCAGAATAAAATTTATACACAGAATCAAGGTTAAAAATCGGACTTATAATCTTAAGCGTATCAGCATTCATATTCGAGATTTTATTGTAATCTCCGCCGATATCACCCCAGCCTTCAGTGTCATCTTCACAATAGTCACGCAAAAGCATGCATGCGCCTTCATTTCTAAAGGCATTTCCAAACAAAGTCATAGTCCAATTAACTTTTGCTCTTATAATGGAATTTTCCCCACCGTCACCTGTATATTCTGAGAGAGCCTCTTTATAAGCTTTTTCTATTATTGAGACACTCTTAACGTTATAAATTGTCAGTATTCCAAAAGGCATTTCAGGAGTTGCCCCTTCTGCCCTTACGACAACCTTTTTCTGCTGTTCGATTGACTGGCATTTTTTTTCAAGGAAATCTGCAAAATCATAGAGCATTGCATTGAAAACAGTATTATCAAGCTCTGCATTATAAATCCAGTACTGAGCCGGATCCAGAAACTCAGTTGTTGGAATGAGAACAGCCGGCATAGGACCAGCCTTCTCTTTCGGAACATCAGTCATAAAAACATGAACAAGACTTATTTTTTTAGTTTTTTTGGAATTTAACGAAACGGTATATTTTGCTTTTTCAGGTTTTCCCTTCTGTGAAAGAACACCAAATGTTCTGTTAAATTTTTCTTTATACTTCTCTTCAAAATCTTTTGGAGATTCATCATCACGGCAGATATTTCCTGAAACAATTAACTTAAATCTGTCTGCATTCAAAAATCTCGAATAGTCTTCAAGAACTTTTGTATAAGTAATTCTGTTTTTAGGAAGAATTTCTTTATTAAGGGAATAAACATTCTGATAGTCTTTCGACTTTATAAGATGATTTACTGCATTTGAGAAAAGCTGAAATGCAGAAGAAGATACTTTTGCAATCTGATTTGATTTTGTATCAAGAACAAAACTGTCAATTATTGCAGGTTCAACAGGACTGAAAATAAGGGCTTCTGAAAATGCTTCAATTATTTCATCAAGATCTTCCGCAAGACATTCCACTGAAATTACAGAACTGTTCAATTCTGTTTTAAAATGTGAATCTGGAATAAAAGCTATTTTATTTTCTGCCATTTTATCACGACAGATTTCGTTAAACTTGTACCACAGAAATTCTATCATTACACTTTCAAGGCCGTAGTCTTCTTTCGTGTCAATCGCTTCACCGCCTGCAATCACGACAGTAAAGCATACATTATTTGTAGACGGTCTCTTCTGAGTAATTACATCAATTTTGTTATCAAGAGTAAATGTATTGATAAGCGACATCTGTTTTTCAAAAAAAACATCTGCCGGAACATAACTATTATCTATCGGTTCTGAAGACTCTGTAGAACCTTCAACTTCAAGTTCTTTGTAAAATTGCTGAAGGTACCATGAACTGTTTTTTGTATCTATAATTTTATATCCGGCTCTTGCAAATTCTTTTTTATATTTTTCAAGAAGATCAGAATTAACAAATACGAAAACAAAAGGATCTGATTCATTGAAATCAGAAATCATTTTATCCTTCTGAATGTTTTGCAAAATCTGGATTCTTGTAAAAAGTGAATCACACAGAGAAAAACTTTCAGTATCTAAATCTTTTGTAACATAATCCTTAACTGCCCAGAACTGAGACAAAAGATTCATAAAATCAAACGAATTGCTTATTTCTCTCTTAAACGAATTAATAAGAAAAGTCTGTGCATAATGAAAATCTGTATCCGTGATATCTGAAGAAGAAGATTTTACCAATCTTACAAAGTCCTGCGCCTTTTTACATGGAGAAACTATTTCATTTTCCAAAAGTGACTGAACTATAAGTCGTGAGCTTGAGTTTTTATGCGCTGCCGAGAAATTAATATACTGAGCATGTCTTATTCCAAGAGACTGCTGTTTCAAAAGATTTCGTTTTACAGCCGAATAATCATTGTTCATGATTTCTGCAAGGCAGTCACAGTATTCCATTTTCATGTCAGTATACTGAACTACTACCTGAGTCATTTCTGTTGAAAAAAGAGGATGAGAAAGAACGAAAAGTCTTTGATCTGAGTTAAAGTTTGCAATCTTTTCAGAACTGATGATATTTTTTCTTGCCGCTTCTACTTTACCGAAAGTATTTACGACCATTTTATATGCATCTTCTTTTGTAACTGGTCCGCAGATAAAAAGAGCTGAATTATCAGGAGTGTAATACTTATCTGAAATTCCTTTTAAAATAAAACGGGCTTTTTCATTTGTAATATTTGAAAAGAGTTTAGGATAAATACCGGAATCATGTTTCCATGGACTTTCAGAGAATACACGGCTGTCTATTGCACCATTAATAAATCCTTCAACATTGTAAATCTTTCTTAAGACCTCTTTTTTGCATTCCTTTAATTCACGGTCTAAATTTGCATCAGGAAAAATCGGATTGAAAGCTGCATTACAAAGCGCAATGAGAGTTTTATATACGTTCTGAGAAGTAATCGTAGTGTAATATCGTGCAGAATCTGCATTGCATTCACATTCGAGTGATGAAAGCATTTCACTATTTACCGGAGATGCATATTTGAAAAGCGATGTATAAAGCGGAAAGAAACCAGTATTGTTTATACTTTGTTTTGAAAAACCAGCTTTGGCAGTATACTCTACTCTGACAAGAGCTGTTGAAAAGTCTTCAAGTATGTAAGCATGCATTCCGTTCTCAAGGACATATTCATTTACGTCAGGATTTGAAAAAACCGAAAAAAGAGAAACAATAAAAATGACTGTACTTAAAAATATTTTTTTCATTACACTATTTGTTCAAACGTTTTCCAAGAGCTATTCCTGATTGCCGTTCTTAATATTTTCTTCACATTTTGAAACTAAATCAAGAATCGCATAGTTATTCGGGAAAATTTCCTGACATTTTTTATACCATACGATTGCATCCTCATATTTTTTCTGCCTGAAATAAGTATATGCAATTGCACAGTTAAAGTTAAAATAATCAAATTTTTCTTTTATGAGAGTTTCATCATTAAGATACTGAGTCATTGTTTTGCGGCCACGATTTGCGTTTCCGAAAATTCCAGGAGCATAAACATCCTGAGCATTTACAGAAAACCATGCTGTTCCGTTTTTTGGATCAATCTTAACAGCTTTCTTCGCATACTGACCGATTTTAAGACCGTTTCCCAAAACATAACTTACACTTTTTACAGTACAGCATGCAGAAACAGCCTGAGCATAAATCGACATTGCATCTGCTCCTTCCTTGACTGCCATCGCTTTTTTAGAAATCTCTACTGCCTGTTCAAACCATTTGCATGCTTCTGCCCTGATTCTTTTATTTTTTTCTACAGGATCTTCAAATTCTTTTGATGTATCATCAAGAGCATGTTCAAGTCTTGTCAAATCGTATGTTGCCATGATATACATTCCAAAGTAATAATCACAACGACTAAGGTGAGTCTGTCTTCTGTATTCATCGTCTTCTGCAAATTCCTTTACAGAATCTACAGCTTCTGTATAAGCCTTTTCTGCCTGTTCTTTTGATTCAAACGAATTGTTGAAATAACCTTCTATAAGTTTGTAAAGTGATTTTGTATATACGACATCTCTTTCTGCAACCTGTGCAAAAGCAGCAAAAGAAACTGAAAATATTGCTGCACAAATGAT
>JAGHSB010000093.1 GCA_018066075.1 Candidatus Treponema scatequi | reverse complement strand
GTTAGGAAATACATCAATTGATCAATATATCAATGATTACCAGAATGAAAAACTTGAAAAACTTCTTACACAAAAAGAAGTAACATTCAGGGCAGTCAGAGATGGAGATTACCTGAACTTTTATACATCTGACAACGAATTAGTTTATACTGCAATTCTGGTAGACGAAACAGTACCTTCAGAATTCATGAGCTTAATAAAATCAAATAAATGCAATCAAACAGCTATCAAATGGCCTAAACATGCAGACCAAAGCTGCGATTACGATGGCAGCTCAAAATTTGCAATCAACAGAACAATGATAACATTTGAGAACCTGAATCTTAGAAAAGGTGATTCAAGATCAAATCCAAGCATTGCTGTTCTTGCGGCTGGTACAAAAATTAAAATCCTCGAACTCGGAAGCGCTGAACAAATCGACGACATAGACAGTAACTGGGTTAAAGTTGAAATCTTAGACGGAACAAAAGACCGCAACGGAAATCCAATCAAATCCGGAACAACAGGCTGGTGTTTCGGCGGCTACATAAATTGAAATTTTTAATATACGATTCACTTTAATCAGATAATTTTCTTACTTTACGCAAACTACATAAAAAGCGACAACAATATTTTTTCATTTGAGTTATTACCCTTCCTGATATATAATTATTTTAGGAAAAGAGGGTTTTATGGTTCATATTTTATACTCAGTTACTGCTTTCGTCTGTGCATTAGTACTTTGCATTCTTCCTGCAAAAATCAAACATGCCCTGGACAAAACTAATCCAACCGACAAAGTTTTTTTGAGGCTTATTCATTGGATAACAGCCTTTTGTATTATTGATGGTATCTGGGGAATTTTCGCAAGCCATTTAATTAAAAATAATAATTTACTCTTTGTTTTTTCAACAATATTCCACTTGTGCGCCGCATTTACACCATTAATGTGGCTAAAATTTGTAATCACCTATCTTAGAGAAGAAAAACGTTTTCACATATTTTCGATTATTTTCAATTTTATCTTTCTTTTTCAAGTTGCACTTCTTGGATTAAATATTTTCAACAAAATGATGTTCTTTGTTGATAACGATGGAATTTACCGCAGCACGTACATCAGATATCACCTTTTCTACGTTCAATACATAACATATATTTTTCTTGCCATTTACTCACTTAAAAAATATTTTTCAAATAAAACAGGAATCAAACCAAAAGATTACCTTTATGTTTTCATGTTTAACATTGCACCGATTTGCGCAGGAATATTTCAAATGATTTATCCTGATGCACCGGCATATTCAATCGGATACATGCTCGGACTTTGTATCATTTATTCTTTCATCGTTTCAGGAATCATCAACAGACGTGTAATCGAAAAAGCTGTTTACGAACAATTGAACCAGACTAAAACAGAATTTCTTTTCAATATGTCTCACGACATCAGAACTCCGATGAACGCAATTCTCGGATACACAAATGTTGCATTGCATTCTGAGAGCAAAGAAAAAATTCAGGATTCGTTAAAAAAGATCAAAATTTCAGGCAATCACCTTTTAAGCCTCATTAATGAAATACTTGAAATGAGTCGTATCGAATCAGGAAAACTTTCAATTTCAAATGATCCGATGAGTATTATTCTTGCATCAGAAGCAGTTTATCAAATGAGTCAGTCACTTGCTGCTCCAAAAAGCATCTGTCTTACATATACGACAAAAAATATTTCAAATCCATATATTCTTGGTGACGAACTTCATCTCAACGAAGTTTTAATCAATCTTGTTTCAAATGCAATCAAATATACAAATGTCGGCGGCAGCGTTGACTTCATTACAGAACAGATTGAAAATAATTCAGATGGAACTGCGAAATTCAGATTCACTGTTAAAGATACTGGAATCGGAATGTCAGAAGAATTTCAAAATCATCTTTTTGAACCATTCTCTCGTGAACAGACTGCAACTGTTTCAAAACAGGAAGGAGCCGGACTCGGTCTTTCAATCGTAAAGAAAATCATCGATCTTGCAGACGGAACTATAAAAGTAGAAAGCCAGATCAACAAAGGTTCTACTTTCACTGTAGAACTTCCATTCAAACAGATGAATGAAAAACAAATCAAAAAATTTAAAAAATCTCAAATCGATTTTACAATTATCAATAAAACATATTCACTTAAAGACAAAAAAATTCTTCTCGCAGAAGACAACGCATTCAACAAAGAAATCACAATCGACAGCTTAATCGATACAGGCGTAATAATCGATTCTGTTGAAGACGGAAAACAAGCCCTCCAGAAAGTTCAGCAGATGGGAACTGATTATTACGATGCGATTCTTATGGATATTCAGATGCCTGTAATGAACGGCTATGAAGCGACAAAAGAAATCAGAAAACTAGATGGCGGCGAAGAAATTCCAATCATCGCACTTTCTGCAAACGCTTTCAAAGAAGACAAAGAAAAGTCCCTCGCAGTCGGCATGAACGATCACATCGCCAAACCAATCAAACTCGAAGAACTTTTACAGGCAATCAAAAACTGCATAAAATAAACATACTTTAATCTTGCTACTTTCTAAATTGAATATTAGGATATTCTTATGAAGAAATTATCATTAATCGCAATTTTATTATTAACTGTCACATACAATTTTTTTGCAAGAGCAAATGCAACTGTAAACGAAGACCGTGTCAGAATCAGAACAGCACCATCACTTAAGTATTCAAAAGTTGTAACTGTCGTCACTCGCGGACAGCCATTAATCGTTCATTCAAAAACATCTGAAAAAGAAACAATCGACGGATTTACCTGTGAATGGTACGAAGTTGAATATGACGATAGAAGCTATGGATGGATTTACGGAGCATACATCGATATAGAAAAAAATGACGATAATTATTTCCACGAATACACCAAGGCAGAAGCTATAACACAGGCTCTTTACGAAGAACTTTATCACCACTTCTTTAATGGCGAAGCATACAATGCAAAAATCGAATGGATAAACGGAAATTATAAACTCATCGACCAGCACTCATTTACAATGAAATGCAGCGACGGCACAACTGGAACTGCTACAACCTACACCTATGATGTCGATGGAAACGAAGTCGTAATGGGTTTCGGCGGATTGCTTTCTACAACAATCAAGAAAAACATTCCAAACTCTTTTTCAGTCAAAATCGGAATGACAAAAGACCAGCTCAGAGAAATGCTCGGTCCCGAAATCAAAGAATACTACTGGGTATATCTTTACGGCGATGAAGGCTGCATTAAATTTAACTTCTCTGGCAGCACACTCGAAAGTATCTACATCGACCGAAACCCATTCACAGGCGACTGATTTTAGATTCTGAAATATCAAAAACTGGATTCTTCCTCTCCAAATTCCACTTCTCAATTCTTGACTTATTCCCCTGTCAGTTGTACTATATTATCGTGCACGAGCACGGAAAAAACATCAATTTCTGGAATAAATTCTAATTTTTTAGAAGATTCCATCACATTCTATAATTCCACTGGAGGAATAAATTATGAAAACTGTTGCAGGTATCGACCTTGGAACACAGAGTATGAAAGTCGTAATCTACGACTATGAAAAAAAGGAAATCATCGAAAAGGCTTCTTGTCCGATGGAATTAATTTCTGAAGCAGATGGAACTCGCGAGCAGAAGACTGAATGGTTTGACAAGGGACTCGAAGTTTGTTTCTCAAAGCTTTCAGCAGAAAACAAAAAAACAATCGAAGCAATCGGCGTGTCTGGACAGCAGCACGGCTTTGTTCCACTTGATGAAAGCGGAAAAGCACTTTACAACATCAAACTCTGGTGCGATACAGCAACAACAAAACAGTGTGAATACATCACAAAAAAAGCAGGCGGCGACAAAAAAGTTGTTAAACTCCTCGGAAACTTAATGCTCCCAGGATTTACAGCTCCAAAAATTTTGTGGCTCAAAGACAACAAACCAGACGCATTTGCAAAGCTCCGCTACATCATGCTTCCACACGATTACTTAAACTACAAACTCACAGGCGACTATGTAATGGAATACGGTGACGCTTCAGGAACAGCACTCTTTGATTCAAAAAACAGATGCTGGTCTAAAAAAATCTGCGACATCATCGACCCAAAACTCATGAGCCTTTTACCAGAATTAATCGAACCAGAAAAACCAGCCGGAAAAGTTTCTGCGAAAGCTTCTGAGCTTTATGGAATTCCAAAGGGAATCCCGGTATCTGCTGGTGGCGGTGACAATATGATGGGTGCTGTTGGAACTGGTACAGTTGCTGACGGTTTCTTGACTATGTCTATGGGAACTTCTGGAACTTTGTACGGATATTCTGACAAACCGATTTCAGATCCTGCTAACGGACTTTCCGGATTCTGTTCTTCAACCGGCGGATGGCTCCCACTTCTCTGCACAATGAACTGTACTGTTGCTACAGAATTTGTTCGCGGACTTTTCGAACTCGATGTAAAAGATCTTGATAAAGTTGCATCTGATGCTCCTTGCGGTTCAGAAGGCGTTCTTGTAATTCCATTCTTCAATGGAGAAAGAACTCCTAACCTTCCAAATGGAAGAGCAAGCATCACAGGAATGACTTCTGCAAATACAAACCGCGCAAACATCGCACGCGCTTCACTTGAATCAGCAGTATTCGCAATGAGAGGCGGACTCGACGCATTCAGAAAACTCGGATTCCAGCCAAAAGAAATCAGACTCATCGGTGGCGGTTCAAAATCTCCACTCTGGCGTCAGATTGCAGCCGATGTAATGAACCTCCCTATCCGCGTTCCAGCCCTCGACGAAGCAGCTGCCCTCGGTGGTGCCGTTCAGGCTCTCTGGTGTCTCAAAAACCAGAACGGAAAATGCGACATTGCCGAGCTCTGTGCAGAACACATCACACTCGACACATCAAAGAGCGCTGACCCAATCGCCGCAAACGTAGCCGCATACGACAAAGCATACGCAGAATATACAAAGGTTGTAGAAACACTCTCACCAATGTACAAATAAAAAAATCCCAAGCTAACCTTGGGATCTCAATTTGCTTTTTCAAAGGGAACTTCTTAATCGGAGTTCCCTTTTTTATTGCTAAATCCCCTGTAAATCGCTATTATATCAATATCATTTTTTTACGAGGTTCCATCCATGAAAAAAATTATCAGCGGAAAAGTTCGCGAAGTTTATGATTTGGAAGACGGACGCATGGTCATCGTTACAACAGACCGCATCTCTGCATTTGACGTTATTCTTCCAACAATGGTTACAGACAAGGGAAAAGTGTTGAACGCACTTTCTAACTTCTGGTTTGATTACACAAAAGACATCTGTAAAAACCACATGATCTCATCTGATCTCAAAGACATGCCGGCAGATTTCCAGAAACCGGAATTTGAAGGACGCACAATTTTAGTTAAGAAACTTCAGATGATTCCTTACGAAGTTATCGTTCGCGGATACATGTTCGGTTCTATGTTCGAAGCTTACAAAAAAGGCGAAGAATTCTTAGGACACAAATTTGATAAAGAATACCAGCAGGCTGAAAAGCTTGATGAACCAATCGTAACTCCATCTACAAAGGCTGCAGAAGGGCACGACATCAATGTAACAATCGACTTCATGAAAGATGACCTCGATAAAAAATATCCTGGCAAAAACCTCGGAACAAAAATCGAAGAAGCAGCACTTGCAATCTACAAGAAATGCTACGAACACGCTAACAAAAACGGAATCATCATCGCAGATACAAAATTTGAATTTGGTCTCGATGAAAACGGTGACCTCGTTTTAGCTGACGAAGTTTTAACTCCAGACTCAAGCCGTTTCTGGAACAAAGCAGAATACAAAGTTGGAACAAGCCCAGCATCATATGACAAACAGTTCATCCGTGACTGGCTCAAAGACAACAACCTCGCAGGAGATGCTAACATCAAGAGTATTCCAGAAGATGTTGTAGCAAAAACTTCTGCATTGTATCACGAGTGTCAGACTCGCATCTGCGGTAAATAATTTGGCACGCTGTTTAAACTGTTTCCGCGCGATTTCACATTGTCTCTGCGAATACGCAAAGCCAGAAATCGACAGCGGAATCAAATTTGTTCTTCTGATGCATCCAAAAGAAGCGAAGCATCAGAGAACAGGAACAGGCCGACTTACACATCTTGCATTAAAAGATTCTGAAATCATCGTCGGCCTGGACTATTCCAAAAATCAAAGATTCAACGAATTACTAAACGATCCTCAATACTTTGCAGTAATGATGTACCCGGGTGAAGATGCATGGACTGCAAAAAAAGAAGGCTTCAAAGAAGCAGTCGCAGGCCGCAAACTTTTAGTCTTCGTTCTCGACGCAACCTGGTTCTGCTCACGCAAACTCATCGAACACAATCCGCAGCTTCTCACACTCCCGCGCGTCTCATTCCACGGTCAGTATCGTTCCATCTTCACGTTCAAACGCGAACCAAAACCAGAATACATCAGCACAATCGAAACCTGCTACTACTTAATCAAAGAATTAAAAGATTTAGAAAGTGGAATTTCACAAACCGCGGTTTCTTCTGAACAGACATTGCTCGAACAAACAACAAACAAACTTTTTTCTGAACAGACATCAATTCAAAACCCGCGCCCGCTCGTAAACCCAGACTGCAACCCGGAACCTCTCATGAACGTTTTCAAAGCAATGATTAAAGACCAGCTCCAGTGCGAAAACGACCGCATCGCTGGCATTCTCCCGAGCGTTTACGCCCACGACTGGAAATACGACGACAGAAAAGCCCGCGAGATTCCGGATTATCTGGAATAACTATTTCACCGAAATCGGTAACTTTCCACCAGCCGGAACCTGACCGCTCACAACTGCTGCAAGTGCTTCAAAGCTGAACGGAGAATAACTGTAGCCAAATAAAACTGTATCGGCCCAATCAAGATCAAAACTTAAAACAGGAGACATGATTGAGAATACGACAATCTTTTTTCCTTTCTCCTGAAGAGGCTTGAGGCTTTCTGCAACGCGATAACTCCATTTGTCCCAGACACAAATAATAATTACATCGCTGTCCCATGCACGGCCAGGAAACTGCTCAATGCAGTACTGCGATTCATTAGGACCGATGTTGTAATTCATTCTGAAATCAACTGTGTTTGAATATCGTTTTTTCATTTCTGAAAAGAAAGCTGGTTCAGAACCTGCAAGAAGAACTTTTTTATCTGATGGTGTATAAGGAAATTCCCCTTGCTTATAAACTGTAATCGAACGGCATGCCTGATCAAAGAAAAACTTCTGGCCTTCTTTATCTGGAATCAATTCATCAAGAGTTTTCACATCAGGGTAAAGCGGAGCAGGCTTTGTGTTCTTAAAATAATTTAATTTAATTTCGATAACGCGGCGAACTGCTTTTACAACTTTTGCTCTAAACTCTTCATTAGTCTGCATTCTGTAAATGTTGCTAGTCCAAAGACCTTCATCAAGCTGAGCAGTCGTTGAAGAAATTACGATATCGTTTCCAGCTTCGATTGCCATGCGAAATGCATTTTTCAAAGAGCCTGCGTACAAAGTGTCACCGTTCATCATCATGTCGTCCGTGATGATAAGACCTTTGTACCCAAGCTGTCCGCGTAAAATTTCCTGTAAAAAATATTCAGAAAGAGATGCAGGTTCTCCGTTTGGTCTGATTTTTGGAAAGCTCAAGTGACCGGACATAATTGCCGGAACATCAGCATCAATTAAATATTTAAATGGAACAAGTTCGCGGTTCTGAAATGTTTCAAAGTCTGCCTGAATTGCCGGAAGATAAACATGACTGTCATTTGCAGTGTCACCGTGTCCTGGAAAATGTTTCGCAGTCGGGATAATTCCAGCTGCCATACTTCCAGAAGCAAACGCAACGCCAAGCACACCAGCTTTTTCTGCATCTTCACCAAACGAACGCGTTCCGATAATCGTCGACTTCTGATCTGTAAACAAATCAACTGTCGGAGCAAAGTTCAAGTTAATTCCGAGAGCTGCAATCTCGCGTGAAATATAAAATGCCGACCAGTACGAATCAATCGGATAACCGCCGGCTCCGATGCTCAAGTTTCCAGGCGTGATGCTTGTTGAACCTTTAACGTGTCTGATCCATCCGCCTTCCTGGTCTGTTGCAACGAAAAGTGGAATTTTAAATCTTCGAGTCTGAGCTTTCTTTTGAAGTTCGTTGATTGATTTTGCAACGAGATATGTATTGTCTGTGTTCCAGCCGAAAACTTTTACACTGCCGAGACCTCTGTCCTGCACCCATGAGTTTAAAAGATCAGAAGGTTCTGCACCTGCCCAACCGAACATCAGCATCTGTGATAAAAGTTCTTCGTCAGTCATTCTGTGCGCAATCACATATGCAAGTTCTGCATTTGGAATGTCGCTCCAGAAATTTATGTCATCAGGATATTTTGAAAGATCAAGATTTAATTCGATGTCTGCACTGTTGTGTGAAACTGTGCGCATTAAGTTTTCATTTCTATTTTTCTGAACAGAAGAATTTAATTTAGTGGAATTTTGTGCGAATGAAAAATTGCAAAGAGAAAAAATTATCGCGAGAGAAATTTTTTTCAGAAAATTTTTCTTTGAGCAAAAATTATAAAGACTGTTTTCATTTTTACATTTTGAAAAAAACATTTTCACAAATTCCACATACAACTTTTTATTTCATATTTCTCACAAACTCGCCTGCACTGTGAGCTGCAATCGCACCGTCACTAACCGCAGTCACAACCTGACGGAACGACTTCGAACGGATATCACCCGCTGCGTACATTCCAGGAATAAGAGTCTGCATATTATCATCTGTTTTAATATAACCAGCTTCATCTTTCGGAAGCATTTCTACAAGTTCTGTAACTGGATTCATTCCGGCAAAAATGAAAACTGCATCTGTCGGATATTCTGTCACATCCCCAGTCTGCACATTTTCAATTTCGATTGACTGAACGCGGCCTTCACCTTTGATTTCTTTTACTTTCGAATTAAATAAAACTTTTACTTTTTCATTTGCAAGAAGTCTGTCGGCAACTGCTTTCTGTGCCCTGAGCTCATCTCTTCTGTGAACGAGAGTAATGTCATCACTCAAAGTTGAAAGATACATTGCTTCGTCACAGGCACTGTCACCGCCGCCGATTACAAATATTTTTCTGTTTCTGAAAAACGGACCGTCACAAGTTGCGCAGTAAGAAACACCGCGGCCTTCAAGTTCCATTTCACCTTTAACATTTAACTTTCTGTGACCGGCACCTGTAGCAATCAAAACAGTATAACCCAGATATTTTTCTTTTATCGTTTCAACTCTGAAAGTGTTTTCTACTTTGTCGATTGACTTAACTGTTGTCTGAATGATTTCGGCACCAAAACTTTCTGCCTGATTCTTCATGTTCTGGCAGAAATCAGTTCCACTAATTGACGGAAAAAGACCCGGATAATTTTCGAGATTCGGAATCGTAAGCGCCTGTCCGCCCGGAAGAGACAAATCAAGCACCAAAGTCTTAAGTCCGCCGCGAGCCGCATACTGAGCCGCAGCAAGTCCTGCAACTCCAGCCCCGATAATGATAAAGTCGTATGTTTTTTCAGTGGAATTTTCAGCCATAAGAATCCTCGTTATAATTATAGAAGATTATAACATAAAACGCGAGATTTTAACTAGATTTAAAGAGTATAATAAAACCGGCAACTTATATATATTCTATCGGAAGAGAAAATATATTTTCTCCTATCTGCATTTTCTTTTCACACTGACAGACAATACACCCCGTTCCAATACTCTTTCCAGAAATCTTATTAAGAACAGAAAAATGCTTTGCCATATCTAAGGACGGATTAGAAGTTTTTTTAATTTCTACCGGATATAAAACAGCATCTTTTTCAATTATCAGATCTATTTCATGCTGATCCTTATCTCTATAAAAATATAACCCGTTACAATCATGACCTGAATTATAATAAGTTTTAATAATTTCACTTATAACAAAATTTTCAAACAACGCTCCGCTCATAGCTCCATTCATCGCAACTTGAGCAGAAGTCCAGCCCACTAAATAACACACAAGACCAGTATCCATAAAATAAACCTTTGGTGTTTTTACAGTTCTTTTGGTAACATTATTTTCATATGGATGCAATAAACAAATTACACCCGATGATTCCAGAATGCTTGTCCATTCCTGAATAGTTTTTATAGTTACTCCAACATCTCTCGCAATAGATTCATAATTTATAAGTTCACCAA
>JAGHSB010000200.1 GCA_018066075.1 Candidatus Treponema scatequi | reverse complement strand
CTTTTATCATCTACATCCCAAGAATGGCTTATTATTTTACAGGTTTTAAAAAGCCTGTTCATCTGGACAATCCTAAGAAGAATAAGCTTGCAGTTCTTGTTCCTGCAAGAAATGAGAAAGGTGTCGTTCATCTTTTAGACAGTCTTGCCAATCAGACATATGATGAAAAATATTTTGACACTTATGTAATCGTTGCCGATAAAAACGATCCGACAATTGAACTTTGCAAAAAGTATAAGAATACGATTTGTAAAATTGTTGAATCTCAGACTTGTAAAGGTGATGCACTGGATGGTGCAGTTCAGGCAATTTTCAAATCAAAGAAAAAATATACAGGATACATCATTGTTGATGCAGATAACATTGTTGATAAAGATTTCGTTCTTGAGTTTAACAATTCGCTTATGTCAGGACGCGATATTATTCTTGGAAAAAGATGCATTAAAAACTTTTTGTTTGGAAAAGAATATCGTAACTGGGTCGTTAACTGCAACGGTTTGATTTATACACAGCTTGATAAACTTGCAAACGCTTTCCGTTCTAAAAACTGGATGCATGCTTCGGTTTGTGGAACTGGTATTATGATTACATCAAAAGTAATTGAAGATCTCGGTGGATGGCCTTTCAGATTTATTACGGAAGATTTCGAACTTGCCATTTCTTCTCTTGTTGAAGGAAGAACATTCTATTATTACGAATATGCAATTACTTACACAGAAGAAAGTATGACTCATAAAACTGCAAATGACAGAAGACGAAGATGGCTTTTGGGATATGCACAGGTTTCAACAAAATACAGAAAAGAAGTTGTAAAGAAATATCATGAAGACAAGGAACGTCTTAATAATTGCAAGGATATGTCTGACGAAGAATATGCAAAGTTGCGCGGAAACTTCTGGGGATGTTTTGACTTCTTGTATTCATTTATTCCACTTGGAGTATTCTTTGCACCGGCTGCAATCAGCTGTATTGTTTTTCTTGCAGCAGGTTTTATTTCGTACAAAAATGTCGGTGTATTTGATGCAGGTGTAATGAATCTTATCGACAAAGGTCTTAACTGTCTTTTCGTAATTTATTCTGTACTCATGGCATATACTGCAATTTCACTTCTTGCAGACAGAAAGACATATAAAATTTCATTGCTTGAAAAAATCTGGGTTATGATTATCAATCCGATTTATATGTTTGAATATGCAGGATTTTTCTTCTGGGCTTTCTATAAGCTAGCAAAAGGAACTCAGGATACAACATGGGTTTCAATCGACAGAATTGATGATGAAGAAAGCACGCCACAGAAGAAAACAGTAAGAGTTACTCATCGCAGAATTAAGAAATAAATGAAAGATATTGCAGGTGCATCAAAAAAAGTAAAAGAACTCGTTCGCGAAAACATCCGTCTTGCAGAAGAAGAGGGGCGATTTAATGATGATGTTCAGCCTGTAGACTGGGAAGGAATGCAGAAAGTCACAGCTGACTTTGTGTATCTTCCGAAGAATCCTGTTAAAGTAGTATGGTCGTGGATTGCCCGTGGCTTTGCATTTGCAATTGCAAAACCGCTTTGTTATTTTGGATTAGGTTCAGCAAAAATTATCGGCCGTAAAAATTTAAAAGGAATCAAATCTGCAGTCATTACATGCAATCATGTTCACATCTTTGATACATTTTTTGTAAGGGCAGCAGCTGCGGGACATAAGCTTTATATTACTGTAGCAGAGTTTAATAATATGAAAGGACCTCTTGGAGTATTACTCAGAGGGGCAGGTTGCATTCCTTTTTCTGATAACTTTGGTGCAATGAAAAACCTTTCAAAAACTGTTTCAACACTTCTTAAGAAAAAACGCTTTGTGCTTTTTTATCCAGAAAAAGCAATGTGGCCTAGATATGAAAAACCTCGACCATTTATTGAAGGTGCATTTCATGCAGCAGTAACAAACAATGTTCCTGTTGTTCCGACTTTTATCATGTTTAATAATCCGACTGGAGTTAAAAAAATCTTCCGCAGAAAAAAAATCGGCGTACTCCATGTATTGCCGCCAGTTTACCCGAGAGAAGATCTTTCAAAAAAAGAAAACATTGAGTATATGAAGAATAAAGTGTACGAGATGCTTTGCAAGCTGTACGAAGTGAATAAAGATTAATTCGGAATTCGAAATTGGGGTGTGGGAGAGCTGGTGGAGAAGAGGAAGCTGGTGGTTGTTGGTTAATAGTTTGTTGTTAAAATTTTGTTGAGAGTGGTGTTGTTTGGGTAGAGGGCTTTGGCTTTGTTGTACCAGACTAGGGCGCTTTCTTTGTCTTTTCTTTTTAGGAATGAATCACCGATTGCCATTAAAAAATTAAAACTGTCAAATTTTTCAAAGTTAAGTTCTTTGTTACTGTAGCTTTCATACATCTTTTGATAACCGCGCTTGTAATTTGCAAAGAATTCTGGTGCGTACAAATCCTGAGCCCACTGATAGAAATATGCCGTTCCGTTTTTTGAATCTGCTGCAATAGCCTTTTTTGCATATGACTGAACTTTGAGTCCGTTTCCGATTACATATGATGTTGGTTTTACGGTACAGTTTGAAGAAAGGCACATTACGTAAATCAAAATGGCATCTGATCTGTTTTCGATTTTCATTGCTTTCTGGGCATGTGCAATTCCGCTGTCAAAGAGGGCTGCTGCTTTTGCTTTTTTCTGTTTGATTGTTTCAGAAATGTTTTCGTTTTTATCTTTTGTGTCTGTGATGCTTTTTATTTTCTGGATGCTTTCAAGGTCATAGTCGCCCATCTTATACATTCCATACAAATAATCACAGCGTGCAAACAACACTTCGCGTTCGTATTCAGAAGCAGTCGGCGAAATTGAAGCAACTGCATCATCGAAAAGTTTTTTTGCCTGTTCGTCTGATGCAATTGCGTTGTTGTAATATGCTTCGATAAAAGTGTAAAGTGCTTCGGTATATTCCACATCACGCTTATACTCTTCTGCGAAAAGAAGGGCCGAGAAAATAGAAATTATAAATAACGAAATGCACTTTAACTTTTTCATTTAGCCTGATATTTCTTTTTTGATTGCTGCGAGAAGGTCTTTGTATTCTGTGAAAGCTTCGAGGTTAGGGTTGTCTTTGATTATCTGCTCTGTGGAACGGAATAAAAAGCCTTTCTTTGAAGCATTGATCATTCCGAGGTCATTGAAAGAATCGCCTGAAGCAATTGTTTCATAACCGATTGACTGGAGTGCCTTTACAGTTGTGAGCTTGCTTTTTTCGCATCTCATTTTGTAGCCTGTGATTTCTCCGTTTGGTGCAACGATGAGTTCATTACAGAAAATTGTAGGGAGACCGAGCTTTTTCATGAGAGGGCCGGCAAACTGTTCGAATGTATCACTTAAAATGATTGTCTGACAGCATGAGCGGAGTTCATCCAAAAATTCTTTTGCACCAGGCATCGGATCGATTTTTGCGATTGTATCCTGGATTTCTTTGAGTCCAAGTCCGTGTTCTTTGAGAATATTGATGCGGTATTTCATGAGTTTGTCATAATCTGGTTCGTCGCGTGTAGTTCTTCTGAGTTCAGGGATTCCTACAGCGTCCGCAAATGCAATCCAGATTTCCGGTACAAGCACACCTTCGAGGTCAAGACAAGTAATATACATAGTAATTT
>JAGHSB010000232.1 GCA_018066075.1 Candidatus Treponema scatequi | reverse complement strand
GTCATAAAAGAGAATAAATCCTGAATGAAACTGAAAATTTTTTGCAGTGTTTTCACACTGTAATAATACGAGAGGTAATCATTTTTCTAATCAATTTTAAAAGAAAATGGAAAAATTATTATGAGTTTTCGCCCGAGTAAGTGCAAGGATTATCTTCCGGAGAGAGATTTTTTCCAGCGCTGGATGAGGCTCAGAGCGTTAATTGGAGTGATGTTGTCGAGGTCTGTCGAAAGGATTTCGTCGAGGATGATTTCTTCGTCAGAAAAAAGGCCCGGTGTCGCGAAATTCTTTTCGTTAATTTCTTCAGTGGAATTTATACGGGCGGCTTTTTTGTCTGCTGTTTTTGATTTTGAAGAAACTGCTGTATTTTCGCCGTCGGCATTCTCGATCAAAATCGGATGGTCTTTTGCCTTGTTCTGAATCTGTTCGAGAATCTCCTGCGCGCGTCCGATTACACTCTGCGGAATACCTGCAAGGTCTGCAACGTGAATACCGTATGAGTTTTCTGCACTTCCTTCTTTGATTTTGCGTAAGAAAATTACATTGCCCGCAGTTTCCTTTACGTCCATGCAGAGGAGCTTGAGCCTTGCGTGTTCAAGACGAGTAAGTTCGTGATAGTGAGTTGCAAATAATGTTCGTGACTTAATGTGATTGAGAAGATATTCACTGACTGCCCATGCAATCGAAAGACCGTCTTCTGTAGAAGTTCCACGGCCTACTTCATCCATAATTACAAGAGATCTTTTTGTACTTGATTTCAAAATCAATGCAGTTTCAGACATTTCAACGAGGAATGTTGATTCACCGCGAGCAAGATTGTCACTTGCACCTACACGACAGAAAATCTTATCAACGTAACCGATTGTCGCTTTCTTTGCCGGAACAAAAGAACCGATCTGAGCAAGCAATGCGATGAGTGCACTCTGCCTGAGATATGTAGATTTACCTGCCATGTTAGGTCCTGTAATGAGACCAAATGAAATGCCGTCATCTTCTGCACTGATATTGAGACCGTTTGCAACAAACTGTCCCGGCGGTAAATGTTTTTCAACTACAGGATGCCTTCCGTCTTCTACATCGAACACGAGTGAATCATTTACTTCTGGTTTTACCCATCTGTTGATTACTGCAGCCTGTGCAAGAGATGAAACTGTATCGATGTAAGAAACTTCGTGAGCAAGGTTCATCAAATAAGGAACATATTCTGAAAGCTTTGATCTGATTTCGAGAAAGAGATTTTTTTCTGTTTCGAGAATTTTTGATGAAGAAGAATTAAGTTCCTGTTCGAGTGACTGTAATCTTTCTGTCGTGTATCGTTCTGCGTTCATGAGTGAACGGCGCATGATGAAATGTTCTGGAACTGATCCGAGCTTTCCTTTTGTTACTTCGATTACATAGCCAGATGAAGATGTATTTTTAATCTTAAGATTCTGGATTCCGGTTTTTGCTTTTTCTTCTTCGAGATATTCGTCCAAAATCTTATTGAAGTTTGCCTGAATGTCATAGTAGTGATCAAGTTCATTTGACCATCCGCGTTTGATGAGTCGGCCTTCTGTCAAAGAAGTTGCAGGATCTTCGTTGATTGATTTGAAAATCAAGTCAGAAATAAAATGCGCATCATCAAGATTTAAAAGCGCAAAATCATATCCGTTTATTAAATCGCGGACTTTGCACCAGGAATCAATACTTGTTCTGAGGGCCTGCAAATCTTTTGCATGTGCCCTTTCCATTGCGATTCGTCCGGCTAAGCGTTCGATGTCTAAAATCGGAGCAAGATATTCGCGTACTGATTTTAAAAGATCTGCATTTTTATATAAAAGTTCTACGTGATTTTGTCTTGTGTTAATTCTTTTTACGTCACAAAGTGGAGAACAAAGCCAGCTTCTGATCAAGCGATTTCCCATTGCGGTGAGCGTAAAGTTGACGCAGTCCAAAAGAGAATAATTTACTGTTCCGTCGCGGAGGTTGTAAATGATTTCGAGGTTGCGTCTTGTTGAGTCATCAATGATGACGTATTCTGTGTCGTGATATACTTTGATGTTTTTTATATGTGGAACTTGAGTGTTCGTATTCTTTTCAAGGTACTCAAGCAAAAATCCAGCCGGAACAATCTCTGGTGAGTTTTCATCAAGGCCGAATGATTTTAAATTTACTGTCTTAAACTGTTCTGTTAATTTTTTATATGCGTTTTCTGAATTGAAATGCCAGTCCGGATAGAATGAAACTGAGATTGTCGGATTCTGTTCGAGTGCTGATTTTACTGCTTCGTTTTCTTTTAATGAAAGAGGCAAAAGCATTTCTTTCGGATTGCAGCGTCCGAGTTCTTTTGCAAAAAAATCACCCATCTGTGAAGCATTCCAGCTTGTTGCCTTAAACTCTGAAGTTGTAACATCAATGTAAGCAAAGCCTGCTTTCTGATGAGAAACTGAAAGTGCACAGAGAAAACTGTTTGCAGCTTCTTCAAGATATTCAGAATCGACTGCTGTACCAGGGGTTATAATTTCTACTACTTTTCTTTCGGTAAGACCGCCGCCTGCCCCGATTTCACCAACCTGTTCACAGATTGCTACTTTTTTTCCAAATCGCAGAAGGCGCGCTATATAGACTTTAGATGCGTGGTAAGGAACTCCGCACATAGGACTGTCTGCCCTATGTGTCAAAGTCAAATTTAAAAGGCGGGAAACCATGACAGCATCTTCGTTGAACATTTCATAAAAGTCCCCTAATCTGAAAAAGAGAACTTCATCCTGATGCTGTGCCTTAATTTTTACGTACTGCTCCATCAAAGGAGTCATACGTCCCACCTCTGCCATAGTTATTATTTTTCCAATTCCTGAATTACTTTGTCAGTAACGTCTACTGTAGGGCTGTACCACAAAATTGCACTTTCACCCTGGAGACTCAAGATCATGCTCAAACCTTCGTTTTCAGCAACCTTTTTGATTACTTTTGAAAGTTTGATATAGAAATCATTTGATTCAGAAAGATTTTTCTTAAGATTCTGAAGTTCGAGATTTTTTGTTGCTGTATAATCTCTAAGATATTCAGTCTTTTCTTTAATCTGTGCAGCATATTTCTGTGCTCCAGAATCGTCACCAAATTCTACACACTGATCTTTCTTTGCTTTCAAATCACGAAGTTCTTCAGTTTTTTTGTTAACTTCTTTCTGCATTTCTTTCTTTTTGTTTTCATAAGTCTTCAAAGCAGAAGAGTTTTTGAAAAAGTGATCATAAACTTTGTTTGTGTCAACAATACCAAAGTTTGTAATGTGCTGCTGTGCAAAAACAGAACTTGCTGTAAGAGCTACAACTGTTAATGTTAAAAATGTTTTCTTTAAGTTAATCATACAAAAACCTCTTATAGTATTATTTATTAACGATATTGAATGAAAGAACAAACTTCATTGTATCATTCCATTCAGCTTTTCCATCTTTAAATTTGAATGTATTACAGAACATAAATCTCATCGGGAACTGAGGAAGAAGAACACGAATATCAGGACCAAAACTAAAATAGAAATCATCTCCGTTTAATGCAGTAAACAAACCTGATGCATCTGATTTGATTGCAACACAATCAAAGAATCCATCAACAGCAATAATACCAGGTACTACAGGAATACGAAGTTCTGCTGTGTTTGACCACATTGCTTTTCCTTTAACTTTATTATAAATAGTAGTCCAACCGCGTCCTACAAACATTCCATCAATATACAATTTATTAGAATCACTTACGTTAGATCCTGGTGCCGGTACCTGAAGGTACAAAGAAGAAATCGCAGCAAAAACCATTTTGAATGTATATTTGTCAGTAACAGGAATATCAACAAGTTTCAAATAACCTTCAAGTTTTGTATCAAATCTTGCATAGAAGTCTGTTTCCCAAGGAGTCAAACCATACCATCCAAGCTGTTCGCTTACAAACCAGCCTTTTGTAGGATCGTAGTTAATGTCACGGCCATCAAGTGCTGCCTTTACCCAGATACTGTTAGTAAGTCCGAATTTATTTGCATATTCACAAATCTGTGTATCAAGTGGAGTATATAAAGATGTATCATACTGATAGAACTTTAAAGAGTTTGTCAAACCACCAGAAACAGTGAATATAGCCCAGTCATATACAAAACGTCTACCAACAGATGAGTTCAAACTTGTTACCCATGATTCAATGTCAAAGTAATAGTTTTCTTTATCTACAGTTCCATCTTCTTTAACTTTAAGTCTTAAAACATTTGGCTTTGAATGTGAAATTGAAAGAGATTCGCTCAACTCAATAGGAAGTCCAAAGAGCCAGCTCTGTCCATATCCTAAAGAAACAGACTGTTCTGAAGAAGATATTGTAGCACTTGCAGAAAGCGTTCTACCGGTACCTGCTAAATTTGAGTTAGACCATTTTACAAAAAGTGCAAATGGAATCTGTGTAGGATCTGTTACACCACTGAATGTTAAACCAAATTCAATGGAGTTTGTCATCTGTTCTTCAACATTGATAATAATATTAAGAAGATTAGGTTCTGATCCTGCCTGAATATCTGGAACAACACTTGAGAAATACTGAAGGTTGTAAAGATTTCTCAAACCTGTTGTTAATTTTGCTTTTGAGAAAACATCACCAGATTCAATAGGCATTTCTCGAGTAATAACATATTCTTTTGTTTTAGAGTTTCCACGAACGATAATGCTTTCAACGTGGCTTCTGTCTCTTTCTACGATATTCAATACGAAAGAAATCTTTTTATTTACTGTATCTTTGTTTACTGACGGAGAGAAATCATTTGATGTATATCCGTTTTCGTAATACAAGTCAGTAATGGCCATGATACATTCATTAAATTTTGTCTGATTAAAAATCTTATCTACAGGAAGAGTAACTTTTGACTGAAGAGTTTCGTTTGAAAAAATAGTATTTCCGTTAAAAGAAATTCCACCGAAAGTATATGCATCACCTTCCTGAATGTAGAATGTAATATGCATTTCATCACGATTCTTTTTTTCATTTGGAACAATTTCGCGGGAAACATCAACAATCATTGCATCAACATAACCACGGTCAGCATAATATTTTCTGATTTCCTGTCTGTCGTTTTCAAGAATTGCTTCCTGAAAGTCACCTTTCTGAATAAGTCCGGCTTCCTTTAACTTGAGTTTTTTCTTGAGTGTTTTTGTTTTAAATATATTGTTTCCAGAAAAATCAATTGATGTGATTACAGTATGATTTCCTTCTTTAATGTTGAAAATTAGAACAACACCTGCATCTGATTTTTCTGTTGTATAAGAAACTTTTATGTCAGTAAAGCCTTTTTCAAGATAAAGATTTCGGATTGCCCTTTCGTCCTGACTGGCCTGAGCTTCTGTAAAAATTTCTTCTTTTTTGCTATGAATAGCTTCTCTTAAAGGAGCGTTTCTTATCTGTTTATTACCCTTAAATTTGATGTCTGTAATAATTGGCTTTTCTTTAACAGTAAAAGTAATGATTACGCCGTCTGCGCCGTCATGTGTTGCAGCTGGTTCAATATCATCAAATAATTCGAGTGCATAAAGTCTGTCCATCAAGTCATAAATACATGATTCAACAGTCTTTCCGATATATGAAGAAGTCAAACCTGACAATTCTGATTTTTTAACAGTATTTAAGCCAACAAAATTAACTTTTGTAATCTGTTTCTGCAAATACCAGTCTTCATCTTCTGCACTCTGAGCAAAAGCTGCGGTAGAAAGTAATAGAATAAAAAACAGTGCAAACAAAGGTAATTTGCGTAAAAATTTCATACAAAATCTCCAAACGAATAGTTTTTTTTAATTCGCTAATTTAATAATTAAATTTCCATGACAATGTTAAAGCAGGAATAATTACGATATTATTTCTTGCAATTTCCGACAAGTCTGGTGCAAGACTCCATCTGATGTTTGCAAAAGGAGCTGCCATTTCAAAACCGATTTCCGGTTTAAAAACAAGACCTTGTAATGTAGAAGCATCATTTACACGGTTTTTATTGTAAGAAAGCCGTATAAGAGCATCCGCATACAGTGCATTGCCAAAGTACTTACCAATATAAACAGTTGTATTATCAAAAAAGTTACTTATATTGACGCCCTGGCGTTCAGAATCCCTGGAAATACTATATTTAAGAGCATTTTGAACAACCATTGTACGGATTGAAAGTATATCAAAATTCAAGAAATCACGCAATGCGTTTTCAACCTTACGCATAACCATGGTCTGCAGAGCATAATCTCCGATTGCAAGACCAAAATTACCGGCACTTTCAGACTTACCGGTAACAATATTTCCAAGAATTTCCATAATTTCTTTTTCACTCTTGGCTGGTGTAGCAGTAAGTTTAGGAGTCAGATTTGAAAGTTTTTGATGTTCGACTTCAAGGGAAATAGTAACATCATTATTCATTGAATCAACTTCTCGAGTTTCGGCTTTTATTGAAACAAACGGGTCAATACCGTCATCTTCTTCTGAGAACAGGATTCTACCCTCTTTAATATAGAAGCTGGAATTCAAATAGATGATTTCTCCACTTCTAAGAGGAACGTCTCCATTTAACATCATTTTGTCATATGCTGAGTTATATGAGAACACTACTTCAGAGCCAGGAACAACAAGTCCCCTGAGGAACGAACTGTAATAAACCTGAACTCGTTTCTGCATTTTAACGTCAAGCATTACCTGAACATCCATGTTATTGTCAGAATTTTCATTGGAATTTGAAAGGTTTGTAACCACATCATCGAGATTAGAAGTTCCAAATTCTGCCGTTGTATCTTTCGCAGTAATATCTCCTGTTACTATAGTACTTTCACCGTCAATTACGATTTCAAGGTCAAGCTGGGCATTACCTTTTACATGGACCTGATCCATATTGATATTTACTGGAGCATAGGCATCATTTACAGTCTTTACATTTATAGTCACGATTTCAAGTTGCATTTTCTTAAACTGAATGTTTACAGTTACATCAACAGGAGATCGTCTTAAAAGACATCTTGTAGTTGGAATATATATAATGTCTTTTCCCATGTAAATATTAATGACATCAGTTTTAGCATGAGCTGTAAAGTAATCAGGCATACTGAATTCTGCAGGAATAAGCTGAAGATGTCCGTCAAACTGTCTTGTGTTTTTTGATCCTACAATTGCAAAATCACCTGTAAGTATTCCGTTGTAGATTTTTGCCATTTTAAAATCAACGAGTTTCAGGAGTTTTTCCATGTCAATGTTAACATCTGTTATTCTTACATCAGCATATTTTTGTCTGAGATTTGTTGAGAAATTAAATTTACAAGGTATATTATTGTTTACTGAAAGATTTACATCTCCGTCTTCATTAATGGAACCTGTAAGACCGAGGTTCGGGCTTGAAGAAATAAGAATATCACCGGCAGTCTTCAATGCTTTAATTGAGATTTCCTGCTGCGACTTAATAAATGTACCACCGGCTTTTGGACAAATTAAATCAACTTCATACGAGTCCGGCATAAAGTTTTTCGAAAGCTCATTTTTAATACTTTTAAAATCTACATGAACAGGCGCATCAATTGTACGTTCCATAAAGACTGTATTTACATTGCAGTCAAAATTTCCAATCCAGTCATTCAATGAAAGTTTTGAAGTCATGTCACTGACTTTCAAATCTCCCCATTGAAGATTTGCACTTGTAAGTTCAAATTCAAGGTCAACGATTGAAGCCTGCATTGAGAAAGTAACAGGAACTTTATTTACAGAGAATTTTCCATTTGGTATTGAAAGAGATATAAGCGGATTTGTAAGGACTCCCGAAAGTGAAAGCTCTGCATTCATTGTATCATTAGAATATGTATCGCCGAAGAATTTTCCCGTTCGGAAATCTTTCAAACTGATAAAGCTTGAATAATAAAATCCATCAAGGAATGATTTTGCAGTAAACGGTTTGTTATCAGGGTTTGAAATGTCTCCTTCAATTTTAAGGCTTTCATTGTAGTATGCATCAGCCATCGAAATGGAATAACTTGCAGAAACAAAATCTGCTTCATTGAAATTCCATATGACAGAACCATTTCCAGTAAGATTAGTCGCAGAATCTCTGTATTCAATTGCCTGAAGGAATGAACCGTATTTATCTACGTTACCAACAAATGAGAATGATGGATTATTCTGAGTAAGTGGATTAAAGCTCTGTATATTAAATTTTGATACATTTACGTTAAGCTTATCATTGAAGTTATAAAAGAAGCTTGTATCTGCATTGATTGAAATTGTAGTTTTTTCAAACTTAACAGGAAATTCATTAAGAGCAAAATTTCCGAGAAGATTATCAGTATCCTTATCATTCATAAATGAAAAGTTAAAGCCATAATCTCCCGTAATGGAAATCCAGTCCTTACTGATAAGTCCTGTAAATGTATATGGAATCGTATTGTATTCTACTTGTCCTGAAACAATTGTCTGGTTTTGTTTAGTTGCAGAATCATACATATTTTCAGAATGAGCAGTTGCCATAATTTTCTGGTCATCAAATAAAAGTTCAAATTTTGTAAGCTGAATTGTTTCTTTATTTCCATCGAGAGCAAGCATAAGCATCTTGCTGTCACTTTTTGTATCAGCAATAATTACTGATGGAACACTGTATGAGAAATTACCGTTGTAAGATGAAACGTAAACTGCAGTAGAAAAGATTGTATTCTTAAACATCTTTGATGTATCACTGATAAGTCCTGACTGGTTTTTATCAAGAAAGAATGCAACAGTTTCCAAAAGACTGTCTACATAAAAACCATCGATGTTGATGTTTGACTGAAAGAACTTTGACGCAGTCAGATAGTTTCCGCTCAAAGTTAATACTCCTGGTGCACCGCTTTCAACATGTGAGTAATCATAAACATCAAAGTCAAAATCAAATCCATCGTTCTGTGGAACAAAGTTAAGCTGGGCAGCAGTAAATGTCTTTTCGTCAAACATAATCTGTGGAGAGAATGCCATAAATCCTCTCTTCAAAGGTTCAAGATAGAACTCAGCTGAAATCTGTCCTTCATTTGGAAGAGTAATTTTGTTTACAGAAAGAACACCTTCCGGCTGAATTGAATTGATTTTGTAACCGCCAGAATAGCTTACATCATAAAGTTCACCAGTACCGTTTATGTACGGAATGTTTACATAATATCTGTCACCGTTAAGTGCAAACGAAAGGTTAAGACCACCTTTAACAAGATTTTCCGGAATACCTACATCACCGCTTGCTGAATATCTGATTTTTTCTGTTTCAAGGCTATATGAAAAATTAAGGTTTGTAGAAATAACAAGATTTGAAACAGTATCAATTACAGAACCCTTTTTAATTCCGGCAATCAAATTGTTAATCTTAAAATTATTTGAATCGAATCGACAATTAATGTCTTTTGTTTTTGCATTGGCTGAAAATTCAAGATATACATTCTGCAATGTCGGAAGCATCTTGAACACGAAAACAGAATTTTCATATTCGCTGATAAATCCAATCTGATTGATTGTGTAAGAATTAAAATTAGTATTGAAAAAGTTAATTACGGCTGACGAATTATTAAGTTTACTGAGTAAAGAACTCTGCAAGAAAAGATTTGTCGAGAAAGAATTCTGCTTGATATCTCCGCTGATTTTTCCGCTAAGGTCAACAGAATATTTTCCCTTTGTTAAAGTTCTTTCTACGAATACCCTTCTGAGTGCTGCAGTCGCCTGAATCTTGTTTCTTGAATCACGATAAACTACATTCAGGTTGTTGATGAAAATATCAAACGGAATGTTCAAATCAATGTCAGACTCAGCAAGAAGATCAAGCAAAGATTTTTTTTCTGACTCTATTTTTACCGTCTGTTTTTTTTCAAGATTTTTTTCAAGTGTATATTCAAGCCATGTTGAATTTTTATCACGGATAATTTCTGCATAAAGGTCACGGATGATGATTTTTGAAATTGCGTTTTCAAAATCACCTTTCAGAATATTCGGTAAAGAATAATCAGCACGGACTTTTTTGATTGTCAAAACAGTTTCTTCAGTAGCTGTGTCTGTTACTACTATGCCTTTTATGTGAATTCCGGTTAAAATAGACGGTGAAAGTGATGAGTAGGAAACATTAATTCCAAATGACTTGTCAAGCGTTGAGTTAAGGGCATCAATTTTAGAGCGCATTGCCTTACCGAGACCAAGATATACCGGTCTTACGAGTGCAAAAGATGCAGCTAAGAGAAAAAAGAAAACTGTGATGCAAAGGCCTAACTTTAACGCTCTGGACTTCATGATGCTATTGTATTCTTATTTAAAAACAATTATATTCAATTATCGGTACATATTATAGGAAAATTTATGATATTAAACAACTTCGTAGTATTTGAGGGAATTGACGGAGCCGGAACTTCCACTCAGCTTAAAATCTTAAAATCTCGTCCTGAAAGCAGCAAAATCGACTTTTCAGCAGAGCCTACAGACTGTGAAACAGGCAAATTTCTCAGACAGGTGCTTGGCGGTAAAGTGGAATTAGACCCGAAAACAACAGCATACCTCTTTGCAGCAGACAGAGCCGAACATGTTTACGGAAAAAACGGCATTATAAATTCCATCAAAAACAATAAAGCTGTAATCATAGACCGCTACCTCTTCTCAAGCCTCGCATACCAGGGCGTCTCATGCGGCAAAGAACTCCCAAGAAAACTTAACGAAGGCTTTCCTCTCCCGCAGATTCTCTTTTTCTTTGACATCGCACCTGAAAAATCACTCACACGAATCAAAAGCCGCGACGTAACAGAAATCTACGAAAATAACGAATACCTCACTCAGACAAGAAAACAGTATCTCGACGTCATCGAAGAATATAAAAACCTCGAAAGTGCAAAAGACATGAAAATCATCATGATCGATGCAACACAGAGCGTTGAAGAAATTTCAAAAATTATATGGAGTCACATCTCAAAACTGCCGATATTTAATTCGTGAAGTTGTTTAATTTTTTGAAAACACATTTTTCTTCTCATTTTGTTCTTAAAGTACTTGTATTATTTATAGTATTTTCACTCATTCCAGTAGACACATCTGATGCTTACATGGTCAAATACAAAGAAGATTACTACAAACTCTATCACATAAATTACAAGCAGCGTCCTGACGACTGCATTGAAAACATCTACTGGCTTGAAAAAGCTGTTAGGGCTGATTTCTGCAATCCGCTTTATGCAAAGGCAAAAATCACAAATGAAGATCAGTATGAAAAATACCGCTATCTTTTCATGATGCACTTAAACTTAAAGCTCATCGAACAGCACGTAAGGCTCGGAAGAAATTACGACAAAGTTGCATTCTGCTTTTATGAAGCTCCATGGAAAGACGAATACCGCAGAAACCTCGAAAAGACTAAAGCCGCTTACGAAGCCGGATACTACTACTGGAAAGAAGCATGTCTCTGGGCAGAAAAAGCAAATGTCGGAAAATTTAAATTTCTCTTTATCCAGGAACTTCAGAACTGGGAAGACGAACGCGAAAGAATCTCAAACGGAAAGCTCGACTACAAATTTATGCTCGACCGTGAATTAAAGCGCGTAAACGAAAACATCGCAAAAATCGACGCCCTTTCTCCTGCTCCACAAGCTCCGGTACAGGAATAATCCGCTCACCCCACAATATTAATCCGTTGCAACTCAAGAATAAAAATACTAAAATACAGTTATGAGCAACGAAACTTTAATCAGAGTCATAGACGGAAACCCGGATTTATCTTTTTTACTCTCAGAAAACAAAAAACTCTTCGTCACAGATGAAAACATCTTCGGTCTCAAATCACTCGAAGGATTTTTCAGGAAATTTAGTCCTGTAAACACACAGGATTTTTCTAAAACTGACATCTCTGGTAATACTCGCGACACTGACAATTTTATCATCTCTGGTAATACCCACGCGGCGCTCTACTCATTTGAAAACAATGCTCTCGTCGTAATTAAGGCAGGAGAAAAATATAAAACGATCGACACTGTTCTTGCAATCGTCAAAGCTGCACTCGCCTTTTCTCTTACACGAAAAGATTTCTTTACTACAATCGGCGGCGGCGTAATCACTGATTTGACAGCTTTTGCCGCTTCGATTTACAAGCGCGGCGCAAGACTCGAGTTTGTTTCAACAACACTTCTCGGAATGTGCGACGCTGCAATCGGCGGAAAAACTGGCTGCGATTTTGAAGACTACAAAAACATCACCGGAACTTTTTATAAAGCCGAAACTCTTTATATCTTTCCGTCATTTGTTAAAAGTCTTTCTGAAAAAGAATACATTTCAGGACTTGCAGAAGTATTAAAGACTGCACTCCTTTTTGATAAAAAACTTTTTGCACTTCTTGAAAACGAAAAAGACAAAGTTTTAAGCCGTGACGATAAAACGATTTACAAAATGATTTCAATCTGCTCAAAGGCAAAAGCTAAAATCGTTAAAAAAGATCCGACTGAAAAAAACATCAGAATGCTTTTGAATTTGGGGCACACTTTCGGACATGCACTTGAAAGCCGTGCAGGACTCGGAGTTTTGACTCATGGAGAATGTGTCGCATGGGGAACCTGCCGTGCGCTTGATTTGAGCCGTTCTATCGGACTCTGCAGCGATGCTTATTATGAGAGAGTAAAAAAAGTTTTTGCATCTTACGGGTATGAAACAAATAAAGTTCATCCGAAGTTTACAGATTCAAATGCAATTCTTGAAACGATGAAAAACGACAAGAAAAACTCATCTTCAAAAATCAGAGTCATTTTACAGAAAGGTCTCTGTAAAAATGTAATTGCTGAAATCGAAGACGAAAAACTTCTGTCAGTGTTAAAATAAATTAAGATCTGATTGTAAATAAACAAAACCAAGGAAACAATATGTCAGAAATAAATTCTAAAAACTATTTTGACTGGGCTGCAACTGCCCCTTTTGATACAGACATTCTGAAAGAATCTCTTTCAGAATCTTTTACTAACTGGGCAAACCCTTCTTCAATTTACAAACCAGGAACAAATGCAAAAGCTGCCCTCAATGTAGCCCGTGACAAAATTGCAAAGACATTAAATGTTGATTCTAAAACTTTGTTTTTTACTTCAGGTGGAACTGAGTCAGATCACATTCCGCTTTTATCAATAATGAACCGTCCTGAAAAAGGAACTATCCTCGTAAGCGCAATCGAACACCCAGCACTCCGTGGACAGTGCCGCGTCCTTTCTCACATGGGATACAATGTAGAAAAAATCAACCCGGACTCAAACGGAATCATTACTGCAAAAGCTGTAACAGACGCAATGACAGATGACACACTCTTTATCACAGTCATGGCAGTAAACAACGAAACAGGTGCAATTTCAAATGTCACAGAAATTGCAAAAGCGATAAAAGAAAAAGCAAACGGAAAAAGAAAACCAAAGTTTCATGTAGACTTTGTTCAGGCACTTGGAAAGATTCCGTTTGAACTCAAAAACTCTGACATTGACAGCGCAGCATTTTCTGCACACAAAATCGGTGGCCCTCGTGGAATCGGACTTCTCTACATTGCAAAACCAGAAAGCATTGAACCATTCTTAATCGGCGGCGGTCAGGAAAATTCCATCAGAAGCGGAACTGAAAACGTATTCGGTGCAATTGCATTTTCAAAGTGCATCGAAAAATACGCAATTCATTCTTCAAATGAAATGATGAAAGAAAGATTTGAAAACCAGAAAAAATACATCAACGAGTTTATCAAAAAACTTTCTTCAATTTCAAAATGCCATTTAATTCCAGAAACAAGAAAAGATGAAGATTTTTCTGACAAGAACTTTTCACCTTGGGTTATGCAGGCAGCATTCGACAAGATTCCGGGACAGGTAATGGTAAGGGCACTCGATGCAAAAGGATTTTACATTTCTACAGGAAGCGCATGCTCGGCAAAGAAAAACAGCCGCCCTATTCTTGAAGCGATGAATGTAAGCGCACCGCTGAGGGAAAATGCAGTAAGATTCAGTTTTGGTGCACTGACTACAAAAGAAGAAATTGATGATTTGTTTGAAGCGATAAAAAGCGTCTGCGAAGTTTTTAAGTAAACAGCATTTAAAATAATAAAAGCCTGGAAATTAACTCCAGGCTTTTTTGATTATAATTTGAACCAATTCTTTTCTTTACTGATAAGCCAGTCAAGCCCACGACGGCGTTCTACAATTACATCTTTGTTTAACGAAGGAATACCTTTTTCTCCCGCTGCTTCACATGCACTCTGACAGCAGTATACTAAATCGAGCATGTCGTAGATTTCTTTTTCACTTCTAGGTTCACATTTTTCAAGGAACTCATCGTAAGAAATACATTCACGAACTGTCTGAATTGCTTTTGTTACATCACATGGTTTTGTGAAAGATTTCATTTCATCGTCTGAAACGATTCCGAGAGCCCAGAGGACAGCCCAGTACGCATCGTAAGTCAATGTAATCTGAGCAAGAAGATCTGAAGTGTATTTTCCGTTAAAGATATTTTTTTCTTCATCAAGAAGCGCCTTTGAAGAATCAAGCATATCAAGATATTTTGAAATGATTTCAATGTTGTCAGGGTCTCTGTCGCCTTCGTAAAGTGAACATGCAAGCTGAATTGACATAAGGCACGCGATTGCTCTTTTGCACTGTGCTGTGAGATCTTTTTTTAATTTGTCTTCGGTTAAAAGTTTAAGATCGGCGTTGAAAGAAATTCCACTTTTATCTAAAAACTGCTTAGATGCCTGTCTTCTTTCTTTTGCTTCCTGAGATAAGTCTCTGTCTGAATTACTTTTCATAAAAACTCTTTCCTTTAATCAATTAATTATAC
>JAGHSB010000015.1 GCA_018066075.1 Candidatus Treponema scatequi | reverse complement strand
ATTTGAAAATTCAATAATATACTGTTCTCATGAAAGAAACGATTAAAAATTTGCGGGAACATTTCAGATATTCACAGACGCAGATGGCGGCAATTGTTGGCGTGTCGAGGCAGATGTACATTAAGTATGAAAATGGCGAGACTGAGCCTGGAATCAAAGTCCTCTGCAAACTGAGCTCGGTTTACAATGTTCCATACGAAGTCATAATCGAAAACAGATACAAAGACGGCGTTCCTGAAAAACGCGATTACGCAGAAACAATCGATCTCAAAAAATTCCGCGCATCAGAAAAATATTCTTCAAGTGGAACTTGCATATCCGACGCCATGCCAGCATACGAATATTCCACACAAAGACCGGCACCAATAATAAAAACATTAAGAGAAATACAGCATTTGGTTAAGCAGCTTGATTTTTCAGAAAAGATGAAACTTGCTGCAAATATTATAGAATCAGCACGAATTGAAAAAGAAAGAGAAATCTTTGAGTTAAAAACAAAAAATGAAGACAGGGTTGGTCTTGGTTATTTAACAAAAGAAGAATGTCTTGAGATTGCAAAAAAATATGCTGGAAGAATAGACAGAAAGGACTTCGACTGGAAAGCCGAAAACACAAAGGACTTCTCAAATTCCATCATCCCCGCAATCCCCATCACAGACTGCGCCGAAAAAATTTAAAAACAAAACCCTCTTCCAGTTCTCCCGGAAGAGGGTCTCTTATTTTAAAGCCTGTCAGTTTTACAGACTTGCTTCTAATCTTTTTCTGATTTCTGCAATGTATTCCCACGAGTTCAAAACAGCTTTTGCGGCAGGACTTGCGATTCTTGCGATGTCGCCTGTCATGTAGCCTTCTTCGATTGTCTGCAGAGTTGCTTTTTCGAGTTTCTTTGCAAAGTCTACGAGGTCTGGAGTGCCATCAAGTTCACCGCGTTTTGCGAGGGCGCCAGTCCATGCAAAGATTGTTGCTACTGGGTTTGTAGAAGTTTTTTCGCCTTTCTGGTAGCGGTAGTAGTGCTTCTGAACAGTTCCGTGAGATGCTTCATATTCGAAGTTGCCGTCAGGGCTTACGAGAACTGATGTCATCATTGCAAGACTTCCACATGCAGATGCAATCATGTCACTCATAACGTCACCGTCATAGTTTTTAGTTGCCCACATGAAGCCACCTTCAGAACGCATAACGCGTGCAACAGCATCATCGATTAAAGTATAGAAGTATTCGATTCCAGCTGCTTCGAATTTTGCTTTGTATTCTTCTTCAAATACACGCTGGAAAATTGCCTTGAAGTTTCCGTCGTATGTTTTTGAAATTGTATCTTTTGCACCAAACCATACAGAGATTTTTCTGTCGAGTGCGTAAGTAAAGCAGCAGCGTGCAAAACTTTCGATTGATTTATCAAGATTGTGAATTCCCTGAATGATTCCAGGTCCTTTCATATCCATGATTGTCTTTCTGATTTCTTTTCCATCAACGCCTGTAAAAACAAGTTCTGCTTTTCCGGCTGTTGGACATTTGATTTCGCAGTTCTTGTACACATCACCATAAGCGTGACGACCAAGAACGATTGGCTTTTTCCAGCAGCTTACAGTTCCATGAACATTTGAAACAAAAATTGGTTCTCTGAAAACTGTTCCATCAAGCTCTGCACGAATGATTCCGTTTGGAGAAGGTGTGAGCTGCTTGAGGTGATATTCCTCAACGCGAGCCTGGTTCGAAGTAATTGTCGCACACTTAACGCCAACATGAAGTCTCTTGATAGCCTCAGCCGAAGCGTAAGTAATTTTATCATCTGAATCATCGCGGCTCTTAAGTCCAAGGTCGAAGTATTCAGTCTTCAAATCAACAAAAGGCAACAAAAGTTCATCTTTAATTACCTTCCACAAAACACGAGTCATTTCATCGCCATCGAGCTCAGCGATAGCATTTTTCATCTGTATCTTAGCCATAGTGTTTATATTATAGTGGAATTTGCGAAGGGTTTAAAGTGGGGGTGGAATCGGTTAATCTGTGCAAAGCTGCGTCAAATTTAAAACGCCCTGTTACAGTGAGTTATTATTCATCGAACAGGATTAAAGACTTAAATCTCCGTCTTTAATCCAGCCGAGCTTTCTTTCAGCTTCACCAAAGATGTAAGTTAAAACTGCTGGAAGTACAAAGCATACTAAAATCAAGCCGAGCCATTCGAAAACGCCGGGATTGATTGCAGTGGCGCCGTGTTCAATTGCGTCTTGGCCTGGTGTAAACCAGCCTGTAATTACACCGATAGGGCCTACGAGTCCGCATGTTCCCATTCCGGAAGAGATTGCGGCACCGTTCATTTCCATTTTAAAAACGCATGTTGCAATAGGACCTGTGATAATAGAAGCGAGTGTTGGTGGAATCCAGATGAGAGGATTTTTGATGATGTTTGGCATCTGGAGCATTGAAGTTCCGAGACCCTGACTCAAAAGACCGCCGACTTTATTTTCTTTATAGCTCATTACTGCAAAGCCAACCATCTGTGCACAGCATCCTGCAACTGCAGCACCTCCTGCAAGACCTACGAGACCGAATGCTGCGCAGATTGCTGCAGAAGAAATCGGAAGAGTCAATGCAATTCCGATGAGTGCACTTACGATTATTCCCATTACGAACGGATGAAGTCTTGTTGCAAGAATTACGAGAGTTCCGATTGAGCTTGCGCCCATGCCGATGTATTTTGCAAATGAAATTGCTAAGAGGAGTCCTGATAAAATTGTAACGAGTGGTGTTACGATAATGTCGACTTTTGTTTTTTTGCTTACGAGGTTTCCGAGTTCACACGCGATGATTGCGATGATTAAAACTGCAAGTGGTCCGCCTGATTTTCCGAGGTCGTTTGCAACAGCACCGACTGTTGCGAGTGAAAACAAAACGAGGGCAGGTGCGTTCATTGCAAAACCGATTCCGATTGACATTGCTGCGCCTACAGTTTTTGCATCCATTGCAAATGAACCTGTGCTGATCAAAAAGTTGCAGACTACTGCGTATGCACCTTCTGCGCAGAGCTTGAGAAGAAGCTGACCGAGTGTCTTGATGATTGTTCCAATCAAAAGTGATGCAAATAATCCCTGAGCCATTCCGCTCATTGCATCGATTAAATAACGTTTTACATATTTGTTCATTTTTTAAATTTCCTTTTTTTGTTAATGTGGAATTTATTAGAATGCTTTTCTGTATCCGACTTTTAATTTTCCTTTGAAGTACATTGTGTTGAGAATATCGCACGCAGTAAACTGTCCCATGATTTCAAGATCTCCGTTTGCAACAGGAAGAATTACATATGGAACGATAGATGCATTGAACGGGCTCATTGATGGAATGTCAAAATTAGAACTGATTGCACTGAGTAAACTGTCATTTGCAAATGATGCAATGAGGTAACCGCCGGCAGTCATGTTGTTGTTTTTAACAGGGATTGCGTCTGAATAACAGTTAATTGAAAATCCGAACGGATCATCGAGATACAGCAAGTCGTTGAGCTGTTCTCTTGGAAGAGAGAATGCACTGAGTCTGACTTTTAAATGTTTTGTTGTAATTCTTGGTTCAAGTATAAATGAGAAGTCATCAAGACCTTCAAATGTTTCTGGGGATGTTCCAGGGTTGATTGTAACATGCTGGATTCCACCTTGTATTAAAAGTGAGTGTGTGTAAAGATTTCCGAGAAGTAAACTTAATCCGCCGTGGAGGTAAATTGTATCGATGAGAAGAATTACATTGTTTCCTCCTGCTGTATTCTGAAGAGGAGCTCCGATTCCAGCTGCAAAATCTAATGTCATAGTTTTTGTTGACCATGCAGTCCTCAAGTCAAAGTTAAACTGTGGAACTGTAGTTCCGATTAAATTGACATATGCATTGAGTCCAAAAGAACCTGGTGCGTTGTTAAAGTCCATTACATATGAAAAACCGATTCCTTCGTTTTTATAAAGTGGAAGTCCGCATGTAAGTGTTGTCTGACTTTTTGTGATTGAAGAAGTGAATGGTTCAATCGAAAGATGTCTCTGAAGGTATTCATCTTTTCCGACAACTTCATATGTTCCGAGGTAGAATCCGAAATAGTTTCTGATTGAAGTTCCTGTCTTTGTCAGAACGAGTGAAACTTCGTTCATCTTGAGTGTTGCTTCCTGACCTGTAAAAATATTTTCGTTAGCGAGATTGTTTGTTGCAAATCCCATGTTTGCCCTGAAAATTCCCCATGAACTAAAATTAAATTGCAGCGCGGCAAATGCATTAAATGGAATGTTGAAATCTGGTGCACTCGGATCAAAATCGCCTGTAAATCCTGTTGTTCCGCCTGCCATTCCGCTGAAAGTGACGTCGGCAAAAGAAATTCCACTTGAAAGCAAAATACAAATTAAAATAGAAAAAAGCTTATTCTTTTTCATGATAAACCGCCTTAATTTTTTCAAAGTATACTTCTACTTTTTCATTATCGGCACAAATGGAGTTAAACATTATCACTTTATGCATTTAAAAAATGTGAAAATCGCTTTATCAAATTCCACTTGCGTTAAATTCCACTTGCCAAATATCATTTATTGCAAAATAATAAACATATGACACCATCAAGCTCAAGATATTACAGAATCATGAATACAAGCGTTTCACTCAAAAGTGAAATCCCGGAATATGTTGTCGGAGAGAGAATACTCGATGTAGGCTCTGGCGGCGGAGTGATGCTTGATGCGCTCGAAAAAAAATTCGGCGACACAAAGACAATCATCGGAACAGAAATCTCTCCGATTGCAATAGAATACCTCACTGACAAAAAACGCGAAAACAAAAGCCACTGGACTCTCGACAAGCACAACTTTGTCGACGGCTCATATCCGATCAAAGTTGATACAATCATCTTTTCATCGATACTTCACGAAATCTACAGCTACACAGTCACAAACGGACGCAAATTTAACCTCACATCCGTTACAAAAGCGCTGGACAACGCATACGACTCGCTCAACCCGGGCGGCCGAATCATAATCCGCGACGGCGTAAAATCACCTGACTACAAAGAAATCAAGTCAGTTACAGTCCGCACAGAAGAGGGAATTGAGTTTTTTAACCGCTTCATAAAGGACTTCAAAGGCTTTCCGACACTGCCGCGTGACTTTAATATAGAAGACAGAACGATTACTGGTCCGTTTGGAATTTTACAGGAGTTCATCTTCAAGTATGACTGGGGCCCGATAAGCTATGACCGCGAAATTCACGAACAGTTTGGATATCTGACAAATTCCACTTACAACGAACTCCTCGAATCGATGGAATTTACGGTTGTGGCCTCAAGAAGCTATTTTGAGGAAGGTTACCGCGAATTTTTGGACAAAATCTTCGAAAGCTACCCGAAATTTGACACAAATCAATTCATAATCGCAGATAAACTGTAGTCCTTTCACAGCCCGCGGGCTTTTGAAGAGAAAACAGCTTGTTTTGAACGCATTTTGACTCTCTCGCATATATTAACATTCTTTGCTATATCTTGAATTCTCTCTATATAATGTGATATATTCTCACTATGAAAGTTGCAATTTTCTTCGGTTCTAAATCAGACACAGAAAAAATGAAAAAGGCTGCGGATGTTCTCGCAGAATTTGGTGTTGAGTACAAAGCTTTTGTTTTGTCAGCTCACAGAGCAGGTGCTTTACTTCACGAAACAGTAAAACAGGTAGAAAAAGACGGTTACGAAGTAATCATCGCAGGCGCTGGTTTTGCAGCCGCTCTCCCTGGTGTAATTGCAGGCATTACAACTATTCCGGTTATCGGAGTTCCACTTGAATGCATTTCGACTAATTCTAATGGTCTTGGTGGAATGGATGCCTTACTTTCAATCGTTCAGATGCCTCCACAGATTCCGGTTGCCACAGTCGGCATCGGCAACGCAAAAAACGCCGGTTACCTCGCAGTAGAAATTCTTTCAATCAAATATCCGGAACTTAAAGAAAAACTTCTGGCTTTCCGTCAGAAGCTTGCAGATGATGCAAAAGCAAATAACGAAGTACAATTTTAATAAGGAGTCCTAAGATGGCTACAATCGATTATAAACAGTCAGGCGTTGATGTTGAAGAAGGATATCGCGCAGTTAACAAATACAAAGATCACGCTAAGCGTACAATGATTCCTGGAATGCTTACAGGACTCGGAAGTTTCAATGGAATGTTCGAAGTTCCAAAAGGAATTAAAAATCCTGTAATGGTTTCTGGAACTGACGGTGTTGGAACAAAACTCGACATCGCATTCAAGATGAAAAAATATGACACAGTTGGAATCGACTGCGTTGCGATGAGCGTTAACGATATTCTTTGTTCTGGCGTTCAGACTCAGTTCTTCCTTGATTACGTTGCATGCGGTAAGCTCGATGCTGATGTCGCTACTGACCTCGTTAAAGGTGTTGCAGACGGTTGTGTTGATACAGGTTGTGCACTTCTCGGTGGTGAAACTGCAGAAATGCCAGACTTCTATGACGACGGAAAATATGACCTTGCCGGATTTGGAGTAGGTGTCGGTGATAAAAAACAGATGATCACTGGAAAAGACATCAAGCAGGGAGACGTTTTAATTGGTCTTTCTTCAACTGGTGTTCACTCAAACGGTTTCTCTCTCGTAAGAAAACTCGTTCCAAATCTTGATGACAAATTTATTCTCGACGGAAAAGATACTGGTAAGACAATCGGTGAAGTTCTTTTGACTCCTACTCGCATTTACGTAAAACCAGTAATGGAAGTTTTGAAAAAATACCGCAAGGCAGTTCATGGAATGGTTCACGTAACAGGCGGCGGATTTTACGAAAACATTCCACGTATGTATCCAAAAGCAGAACGTTCAAAACGCCAGCTCATTTCAAAAATCAAACGCGACAGTTGGGACATTCCACCTGTATTTGGAGAACTCATCAAACGCGGCGCTGACGTAGAAAAAGTTTACAACACATTCAATATGGGAATCGGTTTCGTTCTCGCAGTAAATGCAAAAGAAGCAGATGCAATTCTCGAAATGTTCAACAAGAACGCATCAAAATATTCAAAACCAGATGTTCCAGATATGAAAGCATACAAGATCGGTTATGTAGCTTACGCAGAAGGTGAAGTTAATGGCCAGAAAGATGCTGTTTTGTTTGAGGACTAGGTTAATTAGGAATTAGGAATTAGGAATTAGGAATTAGGAATTAGGAATTATGGGTGCTAAGGTGAAGGTTGCGGTATTGGTTTCGGGTGGTGGAACTAATTTGCAGGCGTTAATTGATTATGAGAAGGCGAATGAAAGTTGTCCTTACAATATTGTTTGCGTTTTGAGTGATCATAAAGATGCTTATGCGCTTGAGCGTGCAAAGAATGCTTCGATTGAAACTCATATCGTCAGCCCTTACGCAGTTATGGGAGCAGAAAACGCAAAGTCTGCAACCCGCGAAGAAAAACGAATCCGTGTTTCTGATAAAGTTCTCGAAATCTGCAGACAGTATGGAGTTGAGCTTATCGTTCAGGCAGGCTGGCTTACAGTCCTTTCCGGGGATATTATTTCGGAATATAAAGATAAGATTATTAACCTTCATCCGGCGCTGCTTCCTAAATTTGGCGGGGTTGGAATGTGGGGACATCATGTTCACGAGGCTGTTCTTGCGGCAGGTGAAAAGGAAAGCGGCTGTACTGTTCATATTGCGGACGGCGGCTGCGACACGGGGCGCATTCTTGTTCAGAAGAGCGTGCCTGTAATGCCGGGCGATACTGTTGATACGCTTTATGCCCGCATTGCTCCAAAGGAAAAAGAGGCTTTGATTGAAGGCGTAATCATGCTTTCGAAAGAGCTTAATAAATAAGTGGAATTTGCCCAAATGCGCACTTTTTTGATAAAAAAAAGTGCGTTTTTGTTGACGATAGGGTTTATTTTTCACTATTTTTACTATTGATAACATATTTTTTAAGGATTTTTAGGCTACATGGCAGACGAAGAAGTTAAAGAGCAGACAGAAGAAGTAAAAAACGAAGCTGCTCAGGACCAGGCAGAAAGCACAGAAAAAGCAGAAGACAAAGCTGCAGAAGGTGAGGCAGAAGGTGCTGCAAAAGATGCAGACGGAGAAGTTCCACCAGAAGAAGAAAAAAAAGAGCTCACACCTGAAGAAAAAATCGCAGAGCTCGAAAAAGAAAACGCAGATTTGAAAGACCAGCTTTTGAGACGAGCTGCAGATTTTGACAACTACAGAAAACGCATGATCAAAGAAAAACAGGAAACTTTCGATTATGCAAATGCAAATCTTCTTGCTGATTTGCTCGACTCACTTGATAACTTTGACAGAACAGTAGACGCAGGTGCTACAGCAACAGATGTTAAATCAGTTGTCGAGGGAATCAAGATGGTAAATTCAAATCTTGTAAAAATGCTTGAATCAAAATACGGTTTGAGTTCGTACGGGGCAGAAGGCGATGAATTTGATCCTGATGTTCACGAAGCAATCGGCCGCGTAGAAGAAGAGGGTAAAGAAAAAGAAACTTTAAAGCAGGTATACCTCAAAGGATACAAGCTCAAAGATAAAGTAATCAGAAACGCTAAAGTAATGGTAAGCGTTCCGAAAAATTAATCGTAAATAAAAGTGGCCTCGCCAGTAACGGACCACCAATGTGAGGAAAAATAAAATGGGAAAAATTATTGGTATTGACTTAGGAACAACAAACTCTTGTGTAGCCGTAATGGAAAACGGTGAACCAGTTGTAATCCAGAACTCAGAAGGCGGACGCACAACTCCATCTATCGTTGGTTTCACTTCTAAAGGAGACAGAATTGTCGGAGCTCCTGCTAAAAACCAGATGGTAACAAATCCAAAGAACACTGTATATTCAGCAAAGCGTCTCATCGGACTTAAATACGGTGAACTCAAAGGCGAAGCTACAAAATTCCCTTATAAAGTAATCGACAACGGATCTGACTGCCGCGTTGTAATCGAACAGAACGGCGAAGAAAAAAAATATTCACCACAGGAAATCTCAGCATTCGTTCTTCAGAAGATGAAGAAGACTGCAGAAGATTATCTTGGATCAGAAGTAACAGAAGCTGTTATTACAGTTCCAGCTTACTTCAACGATGCACAGCGTCAGGCAACAAAAGATGCAGGTAAGATTGCAGGTCTCGATGTTAAGCGTATCATCAACGAACCAACAGCAGCTGCCCTCGCATTCGGTTTCAACAAAGACAAGAGCAAGGAAAGAACAATCGCTGTATACGACCTTGGTGGTGGTACATTTGATATTTCTATTCTCGAACTTGCTGACGAAGTTGTAGAAGTAAAAGCAACAAACGGTGATACACAGCTTGGAGGGGACGACTGGGACCGTGTAATTTCTAACTGGCTCATCGACGAATTCAAAAAAGATACTGGAATTGATTTGTCAGGAGATCCAATGGCAATGCAGCGTCTTCGCGAAGCTTCAGAAAACGCAAAGATTCAGCTTTCAAACCAGACATCAACAGACATCAACCTTCCATTCATCACAGCAGACGCAACAGGTCCAAAACACCTTCAGAAATCTTTGACACGTGCACAGTTTGAACAGATGACAGACAGTCTTTTCGAACGCACAAAGGAACCATGCCGCAAAGCTCTTGCAGATGCAGGAATCACAGCAGACAAAATCGACGAAGTTCTTCTCGTTGGTGGTTCTTCTCGTATGCCTAAAGTTCAGGAAGTTGTTAAAGCAATTTTCGGTAAAGAAGGAAGCCGTGCAGTAAACCCAGATGAAGCAGTTGCAATTGGTGCTGCAGTTCAGGGTGGTGTACTTAAAGGTGATGTTAAAGACGTTCTCTTGTTGGACGTTACTCCACTTTCACTTGGTATTGAAACAATGGGTGGCGTTTGTACAAAACTCATCAACAGAAATACAACTATTCCTACAAAGAAGAGTCAGATCTTCTCTACAGCAGCTGACGGACAGACTGCAGTTTCAATTCACGTACTTCAGGGTGAACGCGAAATGGCTGACCAGAACAGAACACTCGGCCGCTTCGATTTGACAGGTATTCCTGCAGCTCCACGTGGAGTTCCACAGATTGAAGTTACATTCGACATCGATGCAAACGGTATCGTTCATGTATCTGCAAAGATCTCGGAACAGGAGAAGAACAGCACATTCAGATTACTTCTTCATCAGGACTCAGCGAAGAAGAAATCAACAAGATGGTTAAAGACGCAGAAGCAAATGCTGCAAGCGATAAAGCAAAACGCGAATCAGTTGACGCAAGAAACGAAGCAGACAGCTTGATCTACGCAACAGAAAAGAGCGTTAAAGATCTCGGCGACAAAGTAAACGGCGCTGACAAACAGGCAATCGACGATGCAGTTGCAGCCCTCAAGAAAGCTCTCGAAGGCGACAACACAGAAGACATCAAAGCAAAAACAGAAGCTTTGAAACAGGCTTCATACAAAATCGCCGAAGAAGTTTACAAACAGCAGCAGGCCGCCGGTGCCGGAGCTGGCCCACAGGGTGCCGGCCCTCAGCCAGGCCCAGACGCAAACGCCGGAAACGCCAACGCAAAAAACGGCAACAAATCAGGCTTCGATAAAGGCAGCGCCGAAGACGTTGACTACGAAGTTCACGATAATTAGTACCAAAAAAACTACTTACGACAAAAAACTTCCAGCGACCACATACATCGCTGGAAGTGATAAAACTGCGTAGACAAAAATTAAAAACGCGCAGTTTCGCAAGCCAGGATTTGATGTTATGAAATATGAATGATATCCAATATGGCGCGCGCAACGGAGCGTTTTTAATTTTTGTCGAGAGCAGTTTTAGGCATTTATAGAGACCTGTATGTGATTGAAGGAAAATATGGCCAAACGTGATTATTACGAAGTCCTTGGTGTAGAAAAAGGTGCATCACTCGAGGACATTAAGAAAGGATATCGAAAACTCGCTATCAAATATCATCCGGACCGCAATCCTGGTGATAAAGAAGCAGAAGAAAAATTTAAAGAAGCAACTGAAGCTTACGAAGTTCTTTCTGATGACCAGAAGCGTCCTATCTATGACCAGTACGGTTTTGCAGGCCTTGATGGAATGGGTGCCGGTGGCGGTGGTGCAGGCGGCTATTCTCACGCATTTACTGACTTTGCCGATTTGTTCGGTGGAAGCGGTTTTGGCGATATTTTTGAAAACCTTTTTGGTGGCGGCGGTTCGCGCGGTTTTGGCCGCAGAAGTGCAGAACCAAATCAGGGTGCATCTTTGAGATACGATCTCGAAATTGATTTTAAAGATGCAGTATATGGAACTAAGACAGACTTAAAGTTCTCTCACGAAGTTGCATGTTCTTCTTGCGGCGGCTCTGGCTGTGCAGCAGGTGGAACTCGTAAAACTTGTCCTACTTGTAACGGTATGGGACAGGTTGGAAGAAGTGCAGGCTTCTTTACAGTTCAGCAGACATGTCCTACTTGCGGTGGAACTGGTAAAACAATCGACAATCCTTGTAAAAACTGCCGTGGAACTGGCGTTGAAAACAAATCAAGCACAGTTACCCTCACGATCCCAGCCGGAATCGATGAAGGACGCAGAATTACAATTCCTCACCAGGGTAATGCCGGAAGAAACGGAGGCCCAAGCGGAGACCTCATCGTAGTAGTTCACATCAAAGATCACAAATACTTTGAAAGGGACGGTTACGATTTGTACTGCGCAGCTCCTGTTTCGATTACACAGGCTACTTTGGGAGCAACAATCACTATAAATTCTCTCGACGACAAGAAAATCGACGTCAAAATACCGGCAGGAACACCTAACGGCAAGATCCTCCGCATAAAAGGCGCCGGCGTACCTGCTTCGAACGGAAGAACAGGCGATTTATACATCAAACTTATGGTTCAAATTCCATCAAAACTCTCTTCTGTTCAGAAAAAGCTCCTCGAAGCATACGCTGCAGAAGAAAAAGCATCGACAGAACCAGAGTTGATATCGCTTTCATCGCTTTCAAGATAAATATTTTCCCAAAACAAGCCGATAATATGCTATAATATTGTGACTAATTCTCTCTTATGGGGTCGGTATGCTAAAACAACGAAAAAGACACGTAGAAATCTTGAATTATGTACTCTCAACAGTACTTTTCATGCTGGTTTCCTTCTTTATTTTGCCAAGAGTTACTGTAATGCTCGAAACTATCTATTTTATGATGTTCGAGTTTGTACTTTTGATGTTCTTCCTTATCATGAGTTCTTCTATTACAAAGGTAATCAACCAGAAACTTGAAGATAAGGTTTTAAAGAGAGAGGAAACTAAATATCTACAGTTGTTCATCGACAGCCTTCGCTTCTGCTACTCGCTTGAAGACTTCTATGAAATCATTCAGACTATTCTCGAACAGAAAGCTGACTGTTCAGTTTTGTATATCGACAGTGAAAAAGAATACGTTCTTTACAATTCCCCAAACAGACTTACATGTTCTAAAGACACGCTCCGTGTTTTGCAGAACAACTTTCCTGTAACATGGCCTGACGGTTTTGACTATGTAGGTGATAAACTTGGTATCACTTCAAAATATAGAAAAGCACGTGGATTTGTTCTCTCGCATGACAAGTTCCATTTTTTTGTTCTCTGCCGCTACACAAGATTCTTTGATACTGGAATCTACAAGCAGCTTATGGATGAATTTACTCGCTTCAGAAAAAGAACACAGACAATTGCATCTCTTTCTGAAATCGCAGGCCTTTCAAAAGAATGGGAACAGCTTGCAGAAACACAGCGCCTCTTCTTGCCTGCAGTTATGCCTGACACAAAGCGTCTCAAGATTGCAGCTTACTTTAGACCTCTTGTAAACGTATCTGGTGACTATTACACAGCTCTTCCAATCGATGAACATAAAACTCTTTTGATGCTCGGTGACGTTTCTGGTAAAGGACTTCCTGCTGCCCTCATCATGGGTTTGGTAATGAACACTGTAAAAATTATTGAAGACAAAGAAGATTTGATTTCAATTGTTCGCGCAGTTGATAAAGCCATCAAGGGAATGAAACTTCAGGATAAGTATACTGTATTGTTCATCTCAATTGTTGATACACAGAAGATGACAATCAGATATGTAAACGCATCAATGTCTGATCCGCTCATCGTTACTCGTGCGCCAGACGGTTATACAATTAAGCCTCTTACTTCTAACTGCGGTGTAGTTGGAATTATCGATATCGACGACATTCACATCGACGAACAGAGATTGTTCCGTGATGATCTTATTCTGTTTGCATCTGATGGTGTTTCAGAAGTTATGAATGATGAGGGAGTGGAACTTGGAGATACACAGCTCTATACTGATACAATCAAGAATAGTGCTGCAAAAAATCCACAGGAATTTATCGACGATGTAGTTAAATTGATTTTTGATTACAAGGGTAATAACAAACTTCATGATGATATTACCATGATGGTAACAAAGGTGGTTTACTAATGATTTATATCGTACTCAATGCAGTTCTTGCTGCTTTCATTATATGGATTTCAACTAGTTATGATAAAAAACATCAGGAAGGTGATGCACCTGTAGTAAACATTCTTTTGTTCTGTGCTGCAGCTTCTACAGTAATGTTCTGTGCAGTAATCGCAGTTCTTCACGGTCCTGAACGTCTTTCAATCCTGCTTGAAAAAACAACAGTATTTCTTGTAGCCTGTGCATTTACAGAAATTTCAACTATCTTCTTAAATGTAAGTAAAACAAAAGCTTCTGCAATGTCTAAGTTTATGAGAATTATTTTGATTCTCTTTGCTGCTTATATTTGTTTCTTTAAAATTAAAATGGAAAATTACAAGCAGTTTATCTTTGCAACAGATTTGATCTTCGAAGGAAAACTTGCACACCTTGCAGAACTTATTCCAATCACATGGATTCAGCTGTATGTAGTTCTCTATGTATTTGTTGTTCCATTGTTTGGTCTTTTGATCATGCTGCTTCATGCAGAAAACTATAATTCTCGTCTCCTCATCCAGAAATCAATCATGGCATTCGGTTCGCTGCTTTTCGGATGGGTAGGACTTACACTTATTTACTTTATTTCTGGCATGCTGCCGATGATGAGATGTCTTTTCATGTACATCGTTTCGGTAATGTCAATAATGATTGCAAACTCACTTAATCATCAGAAGATTTATGATGGTTCAATGATTTTCTCTTCAATATTCTCTCTCTTCGTAAAGTATTTTGTACCTGCAGCAGTTGGTGCAGTTTTGTATGTCGGTTTGAGACCTTTGTATTCAGAAAATTATTACATCTATCTTGCAATTATTTTTGTTGCAACATTCTTCCTTATGATTATGGGACGCTATGTAAGTACTGCAATGTCAAAAGTCGTAAATTACAGATCTGCTACTTATGAAGCAGAATTTGAATCAGCACTTGCATCAATCGATTACGAAAGTGAATTGTCAGACATCTCTGCAGAGTTTTTGAAAGCATTCCAGAACAACATGCAGACAACAACAATGACAATGCTCGTTGATAACGGTACTGAATATTCTACTGTTTATGATTCTGAAAAAAGAACTTTCCAGCTTCCGAGAACAAGTAAGGCTCGTGAAGTTTGTATGAATAATGATATTTTCATTTTGTTTCGTGAAGAAGTTGAAAACAATTACATCCTTCAGGAAGTAAAAGATGAAATCAATAATATTTTTGATGAAACAGAATCAGATGTAATCATCATTCTTCACGAAGGTCGTCAGGTTCTTGGTATTCTTCTTCTTGGTCCAAAGCACACTGGTTCAAGCTATGATGAATACGATAAACAGGTTCTTGATAAATTCTATTCATACCTTTTCGTATTCGGTTATTACATGAAGAACATCGTAAATGCTTCTGTAGTCGGAACTGTAAACCGCGAAATTCGTATGTCATCTCAGATCATTACATCAATTCAGGAAAACATGGACTTTATCCGCAATCCAAAAATCGATGTCGGATATCTCATGGTTCCAGCCCACAACATCGGTGGTGAATTTGTAGATCTCATCCGTTTGAATGACAACCGTCACATCATCATCACTGGTGCGATGAGTGGTAAAGGTATTTCTGCTTCCATGAGCATGGTAATCTTAAAGTCCATCATCAGAACATTCCTTGCAGATACTCACGACTTTAAAAAATTGATTTGTAAAGTAAACGCATTTATCAGAAATAATCTTCCAAAGGGAACATTCTTCAGCGGCTTGTTCTGTCTCATGGATTTCTCAACTGATACAATGTACTATATTAACTGTGGTATTCCAACTTTGCTCATGTATTCAAAAACTTACAACAATGTAATTGAAATTCAGGGTAAAGGTTATGTACTTGGATTTGTAAAAGACATCAGCCCGCTTATCAAAGTAAAACAGATCAAACTTCAGTCAGGAGATATGCTCGCAGTTTCTACAAACGGTTTGATTAATTCTCATTCACTTCGTGGTGAAACATTTGGTAAAGAAAGAATCAAGCAGACAATCATGGACAACTACACATATCCTGCAAACAGAATTGCAAGATTTACTTTTGATACATTGCAGCGCTTTATGTCAAAGGAACTTGAAGACGATATCACTATGCTCGTTATCCGTTACTTTGGTAAAGACGGTTCGGGATATTCTGATGAAGTGGAATCTGAACGCATTGTTGATCACGCAGACAGTTTTGATGCTGACGCTTTGTTTGAGAGTGCAGTTGATGAGACAGAAGGTCCATCTTCTGAACACGGCATCGTTGAAACAGGAGATCTCTCTGCCGGAGACTTTAACATGGTCGTTGATAATGCATCTATCGAAATTCCGGATGACATCGACGACGATGATATGTTCAGCGCAGATTTCTCAAACCCAAACGAAAACGCATAGAGGTAACATAAATGGAACAGTTAGCAATTGTAGAAAAACGCGGCGCCAACTACATTCTCTTTGAATTAACAGGTGCTATAAACTCATATAACATTGATGAACTTCAGTCACGCGTGTTTGAAGAAATCAAATCAAACAACGTCGTCCTCGATTTGTCACAGATTTCTAACATCGACTCAACCGGTATGGGCATGATCTTCGCCGCCTTCAACGACGGCCTCGAGTCCGGCAAAAAACTCTACCTCATGAACATGTCCTTCAGCGCCATGAACACCGTAAAAGAAACCGGTTTCATGGACGCCTTCAACGTAATCCAGTCAGTCACCGAAGTTCAGTAAAGCTTTGCCACACGGATTAGTCCGCTAACGCTGTTCGGACTACGTCCTCACCCTAAAGCTACAAATCCCTTTCAAATTTTTTTTGGAAGGGATTTTTTTATGTTTAATTATTTGAATATGTTCGATGAATGTTCTTTAAAATGCGCAAGCGTCAGTCTGCAGGCCCGCTCAGGCTTTGGGCTGTGAGATTTCTATTTTGAACGGACAGCCATCTTATTGAATTCCACTTATCTATTATGTTATACTCAACTATGGCTGTAATTAAGATTTTATTGGAGTTTCTGGGTGCCCTGGCGTTTTTGCTTTATGGAATGAAACTCATGAGTGATGGTGTGCAGAAGAGTGCGGGGGAACGCCTGCAGCGCGCGCTTAGTGTGATGACTGGAAACAGGGTGATTGCTCTGTTTACGGGAATTGTCGTGACGATGATCATTCAGTCGTCGGGTGCGACAACGGTAATGGTCGTTACTTTTGTCAACGCGGGACTTTTGACACTTACACAGTCTGTTGGCGTTATCTTTGGTGCCAACATCGGTACGACAATCACAGCCTGGATCGTATCGCTTTCTACTTTCGATTTTAAGATTGCGGCTCTCGCAATTCCTATCTTTGGATTCGGTTATCTTTTTACACTTAAGAAAAAAACAATTTACAAAAATATCGGTGAAGCGCTCATGGGATTTGGAATGCTCTTCCTTGGCCTTGAAATGCTTCAGAACGCAATTCCGACTGATCCTGAAAAACTTATGTGGCTCACAAACTTGCAGGGGCACGCAGGCGTTTCGATTGTTGCAGGATTTTTTATTGGAACTGTTATTACCGCGCTCCTTCATTCGTCGAGTGCCTTTTCAGGTATCGTAATTTCACTTGCTATCAAGAATGCTATTACGTGGGAATTTGCCGCAGCGCTTACTCTTGGTTCAAATATCGGTTCTACTATCGATGCAATTTTGGCCGCAGCTGGAACTAACTCAGATGCAAAACGTTCTGCATTGATTCACGTAATGTTCAACGTGTTCGGTACAGTACTCGCATTGATTTTCTTTGAACCATTCCTGAGACTTGTTACAGCATTGACACCGGGACATGAACATTCCAACATCGCAATCCGCATCTCAATGCTTCACACAGTTTTCAAATCACTTTCAACTATCGTAATGCTTCCATTACAGACACCAATTGTAAAACTTTCGCAGCTCTTGATTAAGAACAACGAAAAAGAAATGCCGACAAACTACAAACTCGAATTTACAGAGTCTGCCCTCGGAAAAGAAAACATCGCAACATACATCATCCGCGCCGAAAAAGCAATCGCCGACATGACAGACATCGTAACCGGAATGTTCGACCGCATCCAGATCGGCCTTCAGAACCGCGACCAGTCATTCATCGAAAATCACGTAGAAGACGCCGAGAAAGCAGAAAACTATCTCGACCAGATGCACGAACAGATCACGCACTATCTCGTAAAATGCGAAAGCCTTAACATCACAGAAAAACAGGTTAACCACATTTCAAGCATGATCCAGATTGTAGAAGAACTCGAAAGCATGTCCGACAACTGTTACGCCACAATCATGCTCATCGCCAAATCAATAAATAAAAACATGAAGTACGCCCAGGACGACATGGACCGCATGATTCCATACGTAGAACTTGCACGCCAGTTCCTCCAGTTTATCCGCATCAATATCAACAAACAGCTCGACGAACACAAACTCTCAATGGCCGCCGAACTCGAAAACCAGATCGACCTCTTCAGAAAGAACTTAAAGAAACTCGCAAGAAAACGCCTCGAAAACGGTGCCGACGTAAAATCCGAACTCTTATACATCGACATGGTAAGACAGATCGAAAAAATCGGAGACAACTGTTTTAGTATTTCAGAATCGTTAAAAAATTAGGAATTGGTAATTAGGAATTGGTAATTAGGAATTAGGAATTGGTAATTAGGAATTGTTAATTAGGAATTAGGAATTGGTAATTAAGAATTCTCAATCCTCAATTCCCAATTCCCAATCCTCAATTCCTAAT
>JAGHSB010000085.1 GCA_018066075.1 Candidatus Treponema scatequi | reverse complement strand
CTATATGTATGATAAAGTATAAATAAGACACGTGTTATTTTATAAGTGGAATAAATACGCTGTGAAAAACTGGTGATGAAGAAAAATGAATGTTTTAGAAGAATTATTTACTTTGCAGGATGCTGCTTACGGAGACTTTCAGGCAAAATTGACTCCGGGAATTGAGAGAGAATTTTTTATTGGAGTAAGAGTTCCTGAATGCAGAAAGCTTGCAAAGAGACTTATAAAGGAACCTGAAATAAATGAGTTTTTAAAAGAAGTTCCACATAAATATTATGATGAAAATATGCTTCACGGACTGCTTCTTTCTGAAATGAAGAATTTTGATGAATGTATTTCTGCAGTAGATAAATTTTTGCCTTATGTTGATAACTGGGCTGTCTGCGATATTATGTCGCCAAAAGTTTTTAAGAAAAATAAAGAAGCGCTGTTAAAAAAAATCAAAGAATGGTCTAAATCTAAAGAAACATATACCTGCCGTTTTGGTCTTGAAATGCTAATGAGTCATTTTCTTGATGAAGATTTTAAAGCGGAATATCTTGAAATTGCTGCAAGTGTTCACAGTGAAGAATATTATGTTCAGATGATGATCGCATGGTTTTTTGCAACAGCTTTGGCAAAGCAATGGAATGCCACAATTAAGTATGTAGAAGAAAATCGTCTGGATGAATGGTGTCATAATAAGACAATTCAAAAAGCAAGAGAAAGCTACAGAATTACACCGGAACAAAAAGAGTATTTAAAATCACTTAAGAGATAAAAGACGTATAACCTATGGCATCGAGCAAAGAATATCTTAATTTCATTCTGGAACAGCTTTCCGGTCTAGAAGAAATTTCTTACAGGCAGATGATGGGCGAATTCATCATTTATTACATATGCATTTCTTGAAAATGTTGTCACTAAAAAAATCTCTGGACAAATTTGCATTCGGACAACACCTACCCGATGTCATAAAACTCTTTTCGCTTTCCTAATTCCGAATTCCGAATTTCGTATTAACATCCCCTCTATTGACACTCACACCGCAATCATCCACAATCTCTTCGAGGGGAAAACAAATGCTCGAAATCACTTTCACACAATTAACAGTTCTCATCATACTCGCATGGATTTCATTTCGCACAGCGCACGCGTTCCACAAGAAAAGCTTGACAATTACGCGCGAAGCACAGCTCCTCCTCGTACTCACATGCATCATCGTAATTGCACGAATCGTTTTCTTTCCCTGGCATCACATCGACGGCCGCATCGGAACAATGAAACTCGATCTCTCGCAGCTCCCGCCGCAATACAATCTCATTCCAATTAAAAAACTTTTCATTCACTACAAAGGATGGCAGATGAACATCATCGGCAACATCACAATGTTTATCCCCGTCGGAATCATCTGGCCCGTCTGCTTCAAAAAACTCGACACTCCTGCAAAAACAATTCTTGCCGGCGCCGGATATTCCCTTTGCATCGAACTCTGCCAGCTTCTTTTTTACGAACGCCTCACAGACATCGACGACCTCATCCTAAACACAATCGGCGTCACAATCGGAGCCCCAATTTATTTTTACATTGTTAAACGGAATTTTGGAAAGATATTTTTCAAATCCAAAAATACAGACTTTGTTCCCGGCCGACAATAAAATTTGACGCAGATTACGCAGATTTTTGTTGAAATAGGTGAGTAAAAGATTTTGAATTTATGTAATTTACGTATGTTTTGGAAGTATTTGGTTATTTGATACGTAATTTTTTGAGGAGATGGTGAGTTATAGAT
>JAGHSB010000213.1 GCA_018066075.1 Candidatus Treponema scatequi | reverse complement strand
TTCTTGACATCACCAATAAAAATATACTAACATCCATTTTGGGCTCTTCTCCTTCATGGGATGCATGTGGGGGGGGTACGAATGTATAGTGGAATTATTCACGAAGGAGCAAATAATGAAAAAGAGTTTAAAGGTAGCACTTGTAGCAGTTTGTTTGATGGCAGCAGGTGCTTTTTTTATGGGATGTTCAAGTCCGAGTGGTGGCGGCGGTTTTACACCAAAGTATGCAGTTGGAGATATCGTACTTAATGATGGAACAAAAGTAGCTTACAGTGTTGCAAAAGATTACTCTGGTGATGATTTAATAAATTTACAGAGTAAAGCAGTAGCCGTAATCTTTAAAGCAGCTACAGAAAGTAAACCAGCTTTGGGTGTTGGAATAAAACACAACAAAAGTGGACTTGCATGGTGTAAGGATTCTAACGTTAATGGTTGTAATGTAAAATTTACTGATACAGTAGTTACTCCAGAAGGAGAAGCAGGTTCTTTTACATTTACTGGAAAAACAGATGGAAGTGATAATTTTATGATCATGGCCAGAACCCTTGATAATCAGGGAAAAAATGACACAGGTTTAAAGAGCAGCAATAATTATGCGCTTCCTGCAAAAGATGAATCAACAGGTTCTGAATATTCAACATTAAAAACAAATTACCCTGCATTTGAGTTTGCATATTACTACGGAAAAAATGGACATAATATAACTTCTGGAAGTACTTTTGAAAACGGCTGGTATTTACCGTCAGAAAGTGAATTAAATGACATTTACCAGGCAAACAAAACAGATAATGTAATTGAAAATGCTCTTGGCGTAACTGGTGGAGATAAGTTTGAAGGTTTAAATTACTGGTCGTCGTCCCAGTACGCTTCCTACGTTAATAACGCATACAGACTCGGTTTCAACGATGGGGACTGGGACTACCACCTCAAGAACTACTCCAATTACGTTTGTGCAGTGCGGGCTTTTAACTAGCGGAACGCAGTGGAGCGGATTTAACTATTTATTCAGAACAATCAGGCAGTCTTGTAAAGAGGCTGCCTTTTTCTATTTAAATTAAATTCCACAAAAAAAGGAGGCAGAAAATAGAAAAGGCTTTGCTTGAGGCGGAACTTCTTGTGTTTACTTCACCGACTTATGTTTATCATGCGACGGGTGCGATTTTATGCAGGGAAAAAACGGCCCAATCCATAAAAATCATCTGCTTTTAATTTTTATAACGTTTATTTTATCAGTCCGAGAAGTTTTGCATTCCAGACAGCCTGGTTTGCATTCTGGGAATCTAATTTGCTGTAGATATTTTTGATGTGATATCTGACTGTGTTTACAGAAATGAAAAAATAATTTGCAATGTCTTCGTAGGTTTTGCCTTGCTGCAGAAGCGATAAAAATTCTACTTCCTGCTGGGAAAAACTTTTGTTGTTTTTGTAGCGTGGTTTTAGGTACAGCGGATAGTAAATTGCCATTTTTCTTGTTAATTCAATTGCGGATGTTAAGAAATTTGATTTGGCGGCGGTTTTGGAATATTCGGAAAGAATTTCAAAGATTGCAATTCCCTCGTCTGCTACAAGGCGAAGATAATTCCGGCGTTTTGCAATTTTCATTGCACGGGCAAAAGAAACAAGTGCGAGGTCTTTTTTGCCGCATGACCAGAGTGCTTCGCTCAAAAGCAGATCAAGCTCGCACAAATCCATATGGCGGTGACCGTCTTTGAGCTGCGGACGAAGCTTTTCGATTAAAGCAATGGCTGTACTTTGTTCCTCCTGAACGAAATAACATCGGATTTTTATCATGTAGCGGTACAGATCAAGCATGTTAAAATCGCCGACTTCATCCGGAGCATCGGATTTTAGCCATTTAAGAACAATTTCGTAATTTCCGCTGTAAAGTGAAAATAAAGTTTCAACCGCATCAATATTAAACGAAAATTCAGCTCTTCCAACGCTAGAAACTTTTTCTTTTATATCTTTTACGTAGCTTGATGATTTTAATATTGTTCCATTTGCGTGCGCAATTTTAGCTTCAAGATACATTGCAACAAATAAAAACCGTGATTCGTTGAATTTGTCGAACGAGTTTATTGTCTGGGAAACAATTATTGCTGAATCAACAATCCTGTTTGTCTGATAATAATACTCTGCAAGTGACAGGTTATAAATCTGATTTGTACATTCTGAGCCGTATAAAAATTGAATAAAATCTTTAAAAGTGTCCTGGTACTTTACAAGCAAAGGTCCAAGGCGCGAAAAATCATTAAAACCGTTTAAAAGATATGGACGGCCGGCAGTAAGTGTCGTACATCCGATAGTCGCGTTTTTTTCCTTTAAAAAAGTGAGTTTATTAATGAATCCTTTGCAGTCTATTCTTGGATTTACTATCGAAAGACTGGCTTTATATATACTTTCGTCAGGTAAATTTTCAATAATACTGTCCGCTTTTTCAAGATTTCCATCCATTACAAGATTAAGAATGTATCCGCAGAAACTTAACGGGTATTTTACCAGATCTTCTGCAGTTAAATTATAATAAAAATTCCTGTCTTTTCTCATGTCAACAAGAAAATATGATGAAGAAAATTGAATTATCCGGTCACTGAGTTCTTTCGCGGTCATAACATGAATTATATCACAAAATAGTAAAAAACTACATATTTATGTAGTGACAGTATTCCGCCAAATTAATAATATATCGCAGGTTTTGGAGAAAAAGAGTTAATTATTTGTCTTTACGGGGAAAAAATGTCAAAAAAAACACTTACAGTTATAGCATCATACGTTTTTATTCTATTAATAACAGTATTTACAGGATGTCAGAATCTGACTTCATTCAATTTAAATGGAACTTTCGAAAATCCAAATTCTGAAATTACGAAAAATGAGACTCCATTTTTAACTTTCAATTTTTATGGCGGAAATGAAAAAACTGTAAATCCTGTTTTTGACTGTTCAAAACTTACAGCAATTACATTAAAAGGAACTGTTACAGATGGAGTTGAAGAAACTTTATTTACAGAAAAGACTTATGCAGAAATAACAGGTGCTGGTTTTTCAGTTCCACTTGCAAAAGAAGGAACTTACAGTTTTGTAATGACTGCAAAATTGAACGAAAGAAATTACAGCTGTTCACTTTCAAACATCGAAATTAAAAACGGTAAAAATGCCCTTAGTTTTTCTATGTCATTCACAAGTCAGGACGAAAACTTTGTTCCAGGAAATGGAAATATTCAGATCAATCTTAAAATTAAAAATCATTCAGATATAAAATATGCAAAAGTTTGTCTTTTGAAAAACGACGGAACATCAGCATTCAACGAAGAAAAATTAGATAATTCAAACAGTGGAACTTTTACATATACAAAATCAAATGTTCCTGCTGGAAATTACACTGTAAAATATTCTTTCTATGACGGCGAAAATCTTCTTGGCTATTACATGGAAACTGTAAATGTTTCAAAAGATTTAAGCAGCACAGCAATAAGAGAAGTAGAAGCAGTTGCACAGTATTATAAAATAACTTATGCACTTGGCGACGGCTCATGGGTAGAAGGTTATGAAGGCGCAAGTGCTTACAGTAAATATGGAATTTCATCTTTGCCTGCATGGAATAAAGCATTTAAGGGATACGAGGGAGTTGCCGGCTGGTATTATGATGATGGGTTATCTGAAGCAGCAACTCTTGAAAATCTCAAAAATCAAACTGGCGACATTACACTTTATGCAAAATACGATTTGATTTCTTCCTCAGCTGGATTTGGAGATTTGATTAATAGAATTAAAGCTTCTGGAGTTACTGAAACAAGACAGATTAAAATTCTTGATGCAGACCCAGATTTAGGAAAAATTGCAGATGCACTTAAAGATGAAAATGTAAAAGTTGGAATTGATTTATCAGGATGTACGGAATTAAAATCATTGCCAGGCTACTGTTTTAATAGCTGCATCTCATTAACAAAAATAACAATTTCAGAAGAAGTAAAAGCAATTGGAACATATGCTTTTAATAATTGCAGTTCATTAGAAAGTATTAATCTTCCAAAAGGTATAACAGTAATTGAAGAATTTACATTTAATGGTTGCAGTAAGTTAACTAATATTGTAATTCCAAATGGTGTAACAACTATTGGAACTGCTGCGTTTGAAAACTGTACCTCATTAACAGAAATAAAGATTCCTGTCAGTGTTGTATCAATTGGTGAAGATGAGTATGACTTTATGTCATATTTGACTTTTAATAATTGTACTAAGTTAAGTAAAGTTACTGCACCGTGCAGATTCAAGGTTAATGAAAATTTTAAAAAGTGTTTTGAAGGTTGTAGCTCTGATATTATATTTGAGTATGATGAGCATACGTTTACAGGTGAAAGTATTACATGTGATTGTGGAGTCGAAAAGACGAAGTTTGAAGAAGGTTCTTGTGGTACTAATGCAAAATTTAATTTTGTATATAAAACAGGAATTCTTACTATTACAGGTAGTGGTGATGTTACAGTAAATAACTTTTCAGCTTTTGCCAGTGAGATTAAAAGTGTAAAAATTGATTATACTATTACAAGTGTTTATAGCGGTATGTTTACGGCATTTACTTCATTAAAGGAAGTAACAGCTCCATGTACAGTAATCAAGAATGCAGGTC
>JAGHSB010000250.1 GCA_018066075.1 Candidatus Treponema scatequi | reverse complement strand
AACTGATAACAGGGTTTATTCAGTTCTATAACACTGAACGCATACAGAAAAAACTAGGCTGGAATTCACCGTTGAATTTCAGCCTGAAATGTGCGTAGTATTGTCTAAAAAAATGGGGTCAGTTCAGGTCCCGCTCCGCGCGCCCGCACGCCCCTCTCAAGCGAGGGGCCCACTACAATCCCAGTTGCCCGGGATTAATCATTATAAAAAAAGATCTGGTCCAATCGGCATTTTCCTGGTAAGCTGGAAGAATGAACGAACTCGACCAGAATGAGCTGCGAAACAGCTTAGAAACAGGCTTTATTTCTAAATCTTTTCATTCAATAAGTGAATTTGCACCTACTCTTCTGGTTAATGACAATAAAAAAGAAAAGAAAATTCTTTCTTCACTTGTTGAAGAACTAGAATCATGCGAAGCTTTCGATTTTTCAGTCGCCTTTATAAATGATGAAGGCCTCGCAGCTATAAAACAGACACTTGATACTATTGCACAATACAGCGAAAAACATCCAACCAGACCTGTAAAAGGACGCATCCTCACTACTAACTATTTAAACTTCACTCAGCCTTCTGCACTTCAGGACTTAATGCAGTTTCCAAATATCGAACTCCGCGCTTTCACAAAAGGTGGTTTTCATCCTAAAGGATATATTTTTAAACAATCAAATTACTATTCAATAATAATCGGTAGCGCAAATCTTACAGCCTCCGCTCTTACAATGAATAAAGAATGGAGCGTTAAGTTCCTTTCATGTACTGACGGTCAAATTGTTCACACTGTTCGCGAAGAATTTGAACGTGTCTGGAATGATGCAGATGTCATTGATAACACTTGGCTTACAAACTACACACAAAAATGGGATGAAAAACGCCTTACTCTGAAACTTGTAAACAAACAAATCCGCGAAATGAGAAAAGCTGGTAAAGATGCCACACCTGTACCCGTTCCCGTTGCCATTCAAAATGACTTGTCAGAAGTAAGCTTTGAACAGTTCACTGAAGCTCCTAATCAGTTTGATATTGATGAAGATGAACCTATTGAAATAGTACCAAATGCTATGCAACAAGAAGCTATGGTTGCACTTCATAATCTTCGTGAAGACGGTCAAAACCGTGCTTTGCTTATTGCTGCCACCGGTACAGGAAAAACATATCTTTCCATATTCGATGTAAACCAGACAAAACCTAAAAAAGTTTTATACGTTGCACATAGAGACATGATTCTTACCAAATCAGAACAGAGTTTCAGGAATATTCTACCTAACATTAAAACTGGTTTCTTGACCGGAGACATAAAAGATACTCAAGCTGACTATCTTTTTGCTTCAGTCTTTACACTCGCAAAACCTGAAACACTCAAACAGTTCAAAAAAGATGAGTTTGATTACATCATTGTTGATGAAGTCCATCATGCTGGTGCAGAAAGCTACAAAAAGGTTATTGAATACTTCACTCCAAAGTTCCTGCTTGGTCTTACAGCAACACCAGAACGCACTGACGGATTTGATATTTTCTCAATGTTCCATAACAACATTGCGTATGAAATCCGATTACAGAAGGCAATGGAAGCAGATCTTCTTTGTCCGTTCCACTACTATGGACTTTCAGATATCACTGTTGATGGCGAGTTAATAGACGATAAAGCAGATTTCAGAAAGCTCATGAGCGCTGAACGTATTAAACACATTGAACGCTCAATCAATCTATACCGCAACTTTGCTTATCCAGTTAAAGGTCTTATTTTCTGTAGTCGTATTGAAGAAGCAAAAGAACTTTCACGTAAACTAAACGCTGACGGTTACCACACTAAGTACCTTACCGGTGAAGACTCTGATGCAGAACGTGAACGGGTCATTCAGGAGCTAGAATCTGATGACAATCCGCTTCAATATATTATCAGCGTAGATATCTTTAACGAAGGCGTCGATATTCCATCTGTTAACCAAGTTGTCATGCTTCGCCCTACTCAATCAGCCATTATTTTTGTTCAGCAGTTAGGACGCGGTCTTCGTAAAGCAAAAGGAAAAACATACGTTTCTGTTATCGATTTTATTGGTAACTACGAAAACAACTTCTTTATTCCAATTGCGCTCTACGGCGACAATTCTTATAACAAAGATAATCTTCGAAAAGTGATGAGCACAGGTTCCGCAGGTTTACCAGGAACATCCACTGTTCAGATTACTGAAATTGCTCGCCAGAAGATTTACGACGCAATCAACGAAACAAACTTCGCTCAACTTAAACTTTTAAAAGAAGAATACAACAAACTCAAAATGCGTCTTGCGAAAGTGCCAACCATGATGGACTTTGTGAACAACGGCTTTATAGATCCTCTTCTTTTCATAGATTATAAAGGCTCATATTACGCTTTCAAAACAAGTATTGAAAAAGAAGATATCAGACTAACCGTTAAGCAAATGTGCTCACTACAGTTTTTCTCAATTGAGTTCGCACATGGCTTCAGATTACATGAACTTCTTCTCATATCCATCTTACTAGAAAAAGAAAGCATAAGTGTTCAGGATTTCGCTTCTGAACTTGCTAAGTACGGAGTCACACTCACAAAAAAAGATTTCAAAGGAATGTTTAATCTTCTTTCACCAGAGTTCTACACCCAGTCTGATAAAAAGAAATATGGTGGAATTAGCTATATAAAGTGTGAAAATAACATTATCTCTAAAACAGAAGAGTTCAAACAACTGCTTTCATCTGATATTTACAAAGCAGAACTTGCAGACTGTCTTCAGTATGGCATAACTCGCGCATCTCTTAAACCAGAAGAAAGAATCGAAAACGACAATTTGGTGCTCTACAGAAAGTATTCAAGAAAGGATATCTGTAAACTTCTTAACTGGAAATCTGATTGTTCTTCAACTGTATATGGTTACAAAACAGAAACTTCTACAGAAGAATATACGTGCCCTATCTTTGTAACTTATGAAAAAGCTGTTGATATCTCAGAAACGACAAAATACGAAGACCGCTTCGTTGATAACACACGCTTTAGCTGGATGAGCCGCAGCAGAAGAGATCATACATCCGGTGAAGTTGCAGCCCTGATTAATCAACCAAACAACAACATAAAGATTATGCTCTTCATCAAAAAGAATGATGGCGAAGGTGCTGATTTTTATTACATGGGTAAAATGAAGTATAATTCATTTGAAGATACCACAATGAATGATAATAACGGTAAGCAAGTTTCAGTTGTAAACATTCAGTTTGATATGGAAAAGCCAGTTCCACAGAACTTATTTAATTATATTGAGGCATAACATGAAACAGATTACAGTAAGCGGCGCAGTCATTGTCCGCGAGAATCCTGAGACACATAAAAAAGAAGTTTTCGCAACACAGCGCGGGTATGGCGACTACAAGGATGGATGGGAAATCCCTGGCGGTAAGCTTGAACCTGGAGAAACGCCAGAGCAGTGCATAGTCCGCGAAATCAGCGAGGAACTGGCATCCGAGGTGAAGGCTGAAAGTGTGCTGGGCGTCGTTGAGTACGACTACCCCGCTTTCCACCTGACCATGCACTGCATTCTCTGCACGCTCGTAAGCGGCAAGCTCACGCTGCTTGAGCACGAGGCCGCCCGCTGGCTCACAAAAGAAACTCTTCACTCAGTCGACTGGCTGCCAGCGGACCTGCTTATTCTGGACGAGATTGAGAAGGTGCTGGAGTAAACCTTCCTGAAAAACACTTCATTATTTGCGCTATTTCACAATTAGTTATACACTTAAACCATGAACGCGATTGGTAAAGACATATTCCGCTCAATACATGAAGGAAAATGGCTTTATGTTGAATACCAGAATTCAGAAAAAGAAAAAACTAAATACTGGATTTCCATAAACAACATCAATACTGAAAAAAAGAGTCTCGAAGTTACCGGACTTCACTTAGGTTATTTCACAACCAAGCCTCTTTTTATGTTCATTGACAAAATTCTCACTACTCAAATTATAGAAGGTACTTTTTTTCGAACAAATAAGGAGCTTCTTGAAGATATTGAGACGTTCCCAAACAAATACTCATTTCTGTTTTCAAATATACCTAATCTGAAAACCCTCAACTATCTTTCCGACTGTAATAAATTGGCAGATTTGCCTAAACTAAATAACGATTACACACTCGTTCAACAATTAGATTCATCAAAAATTCTAAATCATAAATACAAACTTGATGATGAGAAATTTAAATATATAATCAACAGTTTCAAAAAAACATCAAATACAAAAATAGAACTTAATATAAACACGAATATCCAATTAGCGCTAAATGAATTAAGTATCAATACACCTAAAGGATTATACGTACTTGCCTATAGAGATGTTATGCTTGACGTTGAACAAAGATCTCTTCTGGCAGGTAATAAAGTAAAAATTTGTAGTGAATTCAGTATTGATGGAACAACAAAACAAAGCATTCAAAATTTCGTTCAACCTGAAGATATGAAACTTCTTGAAGGCATAACAAATTTTCCAGAATCATTAAAAGACACCATTACAGAAAATATTAAAATACATAAAGGATATGCAGTTGATGATTGTCCATACTTCATATGTCTTCAAAGAAATACAAACATTAATCTTGAAAAAGAATATGAAGCTATATTAGATATGTACTCAAATAATGAAGTTTCTGTTCCAATTAAAGCTTTCTTTGGAGAACTTCATTCAATAAAAGCTAATGATGAAATACTTCCAATAGCATTAATAGACAAAAATGTAAACCTAGACCAACTTTTGGCAATTCACAATGCGATGAATTATCCCGTTGCATATATTCAAGGCCCACCGGGTACGGGAAAAACCACCACAATTATCAATACGATAATAACTGCCTTCTTTAATAGTAAAACAGTTCTTTTCTCCTCCTATAACAACCATCCTATTGATGGTGTATTTGAGAAACTTACTTCATTAAAATATAAAGAATACATAATTCCTTTTCCTATTCTTCGTATTGGCAATAATAAGAAGGAAATTCCTAAAACAATCAATCACATAAAATCACTACTTAAGATTGTTCAAAATCTTTCGGTATATTCAGATGTTTTAAACCAGAATAAACAAAAACAAATCGAACAAACTCGACAACTCACAGAATTACTTCAGAAACATGAAGAGCAATTGGATCTATTTGAACGAAGAGAACTTATTGAGACATTACTTTCAAAAAATGAAAATATGAATCTTCGGTTAAACCTGGAAGGTCAACAAGAAAATGAGATTCAAAAAAGATTAAGTGAAATAGGTCAGATTACTGATGAAGAAGCGTTAAGTCTCTTGAATTTTGACCAAGATAAAATGCTTCAATTTATTAATTTCACTTCGGTACAGTATTTAAAACAACTTTATAAGCCTGAGTATTCAGATTTTCTAGAAATATTAAATATGAAAGAAGGCGATGACCAGATTTCGAAATTCAATAAATACTTCTCAATATCAGAAAATGTACAGAAAATAAAAAAAGCATTTCCAATTATCTGTTCCACTTGTATTTCATCTCATAAAATAGGTACACCACAGTCCTTTTTTGATATGACAATTATTGATGAGGCAAGTCAATGTAATACAGCTGTTTCTCTTGTCCCTATTATACGTGGAAAACAATTGATGTTGGTTGGTGATCCTCAACAACTGAATCCTGTCATTACTCTTGATCAGAATATTAATAATGAATTGAAAGTAAAATACAATGTTAATGATAGCTATGACTATATCAAGAACTCAATATATAAAACATATTTAGCAAACGATTCTGTCAGTCAAGAAACTTTATTACACAACCATTATCGTTGTGCTAAGGAAATAATCAATTTCAGCAATCGTAAGTATTATAATAACCAACTTAACATCAAAACAAAACCTTTATACGACAAGCCATTGGAATTCTGTGATATCACTGTCGACTATTCAACCGAGAAAAACACAGCTCCAGAAGAAGTTGAAGCTATTATCCAATATATCCGTGATAATCCTTCTAAACAAATTGGAATTATCACTCCTTTCACTAACCAAAAAGAGCTGATAGAACGTCGTCTTCAGGAAGAAAACTTATATCAAAATGTCAATTGCGGAACAGTCCACACATTTCAAGGAGATGAAAAAGATGAAGTTATTTTTTCTCTTGCACTCACTGACCACACTCACCCCAAAACGTATGATTGGCTTAAAAATAACAGAGAATTAATTAATGTTGCAGTATCTCGACCTAAAGATAAATTGATACTTATTTCAAGCAATAAACAATTGGAACGTCTTCACAAAAAAGATGAACAGGATGATTTGTATGAACTCGTTAACTATGTTCAAACTAATGGAGAGTATTCAATTTCCACACGAGAAACATCTTCAAGAGCATTAGGAATTAAACCATATAGTTCCGAAACAGAAGATGCCTTTTTAACAACTCTTAGTCAGGCACTTTCAACACTTTTAGAAGATGACTCGAAATTTTCTGTAAAAAGAGAAGTTCAAACTTCCCATCTTTTTGACCCCCTTCCCACTGACAGTGATTATTTTTTCAGAGCCAGCATGGATTTCGTCATTTATAAAAAAGGATATAGAAATAAGGAATTTCCTGTTTTGGCAATAGAACTAGACGGACCAGAACACTATGAAAATAAAAAAGTAATTGAAAGGGATGAAAAGAAAAAACAAATCTGCAAAAATCATGGATTTACATTAATCCATGTAGATAATACATATGCAAGGCGTTACAACTTCATTAAAGAAATTTTAACAAGTTTCCTGAACAAACAATAAATCTTACCTTTTCCACCCGCACTCAAATCCGTTGAACACGGCTGACTGCCACATCTCTTCCAGTCTGAAATATGAGTAGTTTTTGAAATCACGCTGCACTATCGGGTGATCTACATTCACAAGTTTGATATTCCGTTCTTTGATAGTCTGGAAATACTGCTTATCCGGCAGAATGTTGCTTTTTCGACTATTGCAGTGTGGGCATGATAAAACGAAGTTCCAAAGCTTATCATCTTTTACAAAAGACCATGGAATAAAGTGATCGACTGGTTCATTTCTGTTTTCGGTTTCAAGCAGATGTCCGCAGTAAAAGCAGCGGGGCCGATCAAAATCTTCCAGAATTTCACGATACGTATTCAGGTTTTCACGCTCTGTGGATGAATCAAGTTTTCCAGCAAGGGCATATGCATCTTCTTCAAGGTTTGCCTTTTCAAGATATTTTATCCACTCGTAATAATTCTGCTTTTCAAAAATAGACTTGTATTTAACAAGCGCTGTGTACACAGCCCTATTAAGCGTAATTGCATCTTTGTCGTTCTTCTTGTCAAAATGGTAGAACTGATCATCTGTATCACCACAGAAAGCGGCTACCACATATCTCATCATGACGATCCGTATCTTTTTTATGATTTCCAATTGTAAGTCACTTTTCAGACTCTCAAATGGAAAAATCGATTCTTTATCAGCAAAAGGAAATCCATATTTTGCACAAAAATCGCTCAGTTCTTTTTCAACACTCGTCATTTCATGCTGACTTGTTGGTATCTGTTGACGAATGTGATATTTAAGTACCAGATTCCAATATATCTCGGTAAATCTTGCAGCGAGGCTATCATAAGAAAGCCGCATAGTATCAAGATTCACATTAAATACGTTATCCAGAAGCGATTTGAAAAACGCGAACTTGTATGTTGTTGTGTGCATCGAGTTTCCAGCAGAAAGAGCTCGGTTTACAAGTGCAATGACATCATCTGCAGAAAGAGGACGAAAAGGCACAAGATTTTCGGTGGAGTTGAATCGCGTCTGGGACATATGGAATCAGTAATTCATCTAATCAAAATTACTCTATTCCTTTTCCGCATATAACCATATATATATTTCTTCACTAATAATAGATGTTCCAAAAACAATGTCGTTTCCAAGTGTTTCAAGAACAGATATTTCAGCATTTGCTTGAAGTAATGTCATCCCTTTTTGGGTTAATGTATCTCTAATTTCATCTATACTAACACCAGTTTCTATACCATAATCAGATATTGTATTTCTATACAGAAAGTTTCTCACTGTTTTTACATCATCATGAGTAACATTAGTACCATAAGCCTGTATCATTTGAAGAGCAACAGAAAAGGTATCGTCAGATATACAACCAACTTCAACTTTATATGTATCCGGTTCTGGTGCCATCGTTGGCTGACAACCACAAAGGAAAAACATAGCTATAACAACACTTAAAATTACAACAAATCCTTTCATTCTCATAAAAAACTCCTATCAGTATAAAGTTTATATCCATAAAACAAGTCTAGTAAAGAAAAAAACTAAGTCTTACGGAAAGATGTTAATTTTGTATTTTAAGAATAACTTAATTAAGGGTCATATATTGTCCCCCTCCGATAAAAAAACTTGCTTTTCCCCAAAT
>JAGHSB010000204.1 GCA_018066075.1 Candidatus Treponema scatequi | reverse complement strand
TTCTTCTCCGGCACGCCCTCGAGCACAGCCTTTTTTTGTATTGCAAAACCGACGAAAGCACATAAAAAAAATATTTAAGTGTGATATAAATCTATTTGACCAGTGTCTGTTTTTTTTATTTTAATTTCTGATTGTTGTTCCAATATAATCTTTGTCGTCAAGAATCGCTTTGATGTTTTCGATGTTCTTTCCTGCGGCACAGATTACTTTTAAATTTAATTCATCTGATTTTTTTGAAGCGATTGGATCGAAAGGACAGTTCTTTCCTGGAACCCATTCGTCGCCTACCATTTTTCTAAAGTCTTTCCATGTGATGTTGTCGATTGGAGTTGCATCTGGATTTTTGCGAGGATCATCTGTGTAAACTTTTTCGATGTTTGAAAGATTTACTACAGTGTCTGCGTTAAATTTTTCTGCAAGAAGAACTGCGTCGTTGTCAGTTGAGAAACCCGGTTTCCATCCTGCTGCAACAAGAACCTGTCCTTTAAAATCGATATCTTCTGTCGGATTGTATACAACTGCGTTCTGACAGAGATTTCCGAAAGAAGCTTTTAAAAGCTGTGCATTCAATCTTGTTGCCATGATTCCGATCCAGTCCTGTTCAGAAGAATCTGCAGTCTGTGCCTGTGCAAGTGAAGAACAGATGTCGCGGTATGCGCCCTGATAGATGCGTGCAGGTCCGCCGCCACCAACTACTAAAATCAAACGACGGCTTTTATCCTGTGAAAGCCATTCGCTTGTCATTGATACAAATTTTTTCAAGAAGTCTGTGTCAGGAGTTTCCGGAACAACGATTGATCCGCCAACTGAAAGTACTTTAGTCTGTGCCATAATTTTTTCTCCATAATGTTTTTTAGTGGAACTTGTAAAACCGCTCTCTAAAGTATAACCGCACTTTTTCGTGAAAGCAATTCTATTAAGTTCCACTTATTTATAATACGACAATTTTTTTTCGATTTTATTGAAGATGAGCGCGACGATTCCGTTCATTACAAAATAGAAAATGCCTGCGACAAAAAGCGGCATTGTCGAGAAAAGTCTGCTCGAAGTTGTTTTTGAAATCTGAAGAAGTTCAACGACACCGATTACCTGAACGAGGGCTGTATCTTTTACGAGTGTCATTACTTCACTTCCCATTGGAGGCATGATTCTCTTTATTACCTGTGGAACGATGATGTTAAAAAATGTCTGTCCCTTTGTAAGCCCGAGAGAATAGCAGGCTTCATACTGGCCGACAGAAATCGCTTCGATTCCACCGCGATAGATTTCTGCAAAATAACATGCGTAGTTTACAGAAAGGGCAATGATTGCAGCAGGAAATCTTCCGAAGTTAACTCCAAAAAGATTAGGCGGCATAAAATACACGCAGATAATCTGAAGCATGAGCGGAGTCCCGCGAACAATCAAAAGTATCCATTTGATTACTGTGCTAACTGGTTTAAGTTTTGACATGCGGCCTGCACAGATGACGGCTGCAAGAGGGATTGCAAATAAGAGTGTGAGAAAAAATACTTCGAGTGAAACGACTGTACCACTCAACATTGATTTAAGCATTATCATTAATTTTTCTGAACTCATATCTGCAACCCTTTGTGAGAAAATTAAATTATTTTCCGATTGTAGAAATGTCAGTTCCGAACCATTTTTCGCAGATAGCTGCTACAGTTCCGTCTTTTGCCATTTCTTCAAGAATCTTCTGAACTTCTTCTGTCAACTGAACGTCATTCTTTCTGAATGCAACGCCGTATTCTTCGTCAGCAAGTGATTCTGACAAAGCGTGCATCTTAAATCCAGACTGTTTAATTGAATATTCAGCAACTACAACATCCATTACAACAGCATCAACACCTTTTGCGTTGAGGTCTGTCAAAGCGATAAGGTTCTGTTCGAATGGAACGATAGCAGCAATTGCTTTGTTAAATTCTGGATTTGCATAAACAGCATCTTCTGCAGAGCTTCCTGCCTGAAGACCGATTTTCTTTCCAGCAAGGTCAGCGAGTGTTTTGTAAGGAGAATCATCTCTTACGATTACAACCTGTGCGTTGTTGAGGTAAGGTTTTGTAAAGCTCAATACAGCTTTTCTGTCTTCTGTAATTGTCAAACCGTTCCAGATACAGTCGATGTTTCCTGTAGAGAGTTCCTGTTCTTTAGCATCCCAGTTGATTGGCTGTGCTTTGAATTCGACATTGAGACGTTTTGCAACTTCTTTCGCGAGGTCGATATCGTATCCTACGATTTCGTTTGCTTCATCTCTGAAACCAAGTGGTGGGAATGAGTCATCGAGACCAAGAACAAATACACCACGATTTTTTAATTCTACAAGGGAATTGTCTTTTTTGTTACCCTTGTTGCCGCAGCTTAAAAACAATGAGCTTACTGCAAGAGCTGCTGTTAAAATTGTTACTAATTTTTTCATAACATTTTCCTTTATTTATTTTTTTTAACTGTACTCTTTTTAGGAGAACAGCTTTTAACAAATTTTTTAAGAGCAGAAATCTGACTCTTAACTTTTTCAGAGCTTGGACCGCCTGTTGTCTTACGAGCTTCTACACATGCTTTTGGTGTAATCAAATCGTAAATGTCTTCGTCGATAAGTTCTGAACAAGATTTAAATTCTTCGATGCACAAATCTTCAAGCTTAACGTTATTATCGATTGCAATGCGAACAGCCTTTGCACTTACTCCGTGCGCAGTTCTGAACGGCATTCCTTTTCTTACAAGATAATCAGCAACATCAGTTGCATTAAGATATCCGCCTTCACATCCGGCAGCCATCACTTCTTTATTCCACTTTGCACTTTCAATCATGTAAGTGAAAACTGTAAGACAAGATGAAACACAATCAAGCGCATTGAAAAGCGGTTCTTTATCTTCCTGCATGTCGCGGTCATACGAAAGCGGAAGTCCTTTCATCATTGTCATGAGGGCGGCAAGCTGTCCGTAAACTTTTCCTGTTCTTCCGCGGATCAATTCTGCAAAGTCAGGATTCTTTTTCTGCGGCATGATGCTGCTTCCTGTCGACCACTTTTCACTGAGGTTAACAAAATTAAATTCTGTAGTTGCCCACAAAACGATTTCTTCTGAGAAACGAGAAAGATGCATCTGAAGCATTGAGAAACAAGAAGTGAACTCAATGCAGTAATCGCGGTCTGAAACAGAATCAAGGCTGTTAGGTGTGACACCTTTAAAACCAAGTTCCCTTGCAACCATCTCACGATTGAGAGGAAGACCGCTTCCGGCAAGAGCACCGCTTCCGAGTGGACTGTAATCAATTCTCTTTAACGCGTCACTCAATCTTTCATAATCACGCTCGAGACTCCACGACCACGCACACATATGGTGAGCAAGAGTAACAGGCTGTGCATGCTGCATGTGAGTAAAACCCGGAATCAAAGTTTTTGTATTGTCAGATGCAATGTCTGTAAGAACATCAATCAACTTTACGATTTTTGCCTGCAAGTCTGGAATTACGCGCTTTAAGTAAAGACGTTCGTCGAGAGCAATCTGATCGTTGCGGCTTCTTCCTGTATGAACTTTTTTTCCAGGTTCGCCGATTCTGTCTGTTAAAGTTGCTTCGATAAATGAGTGAATGTCTTCTGCGCTGTAATCGATTTTCAATTTTCCAGAAGCGAGATCTTTTTCAATTGACTCAAGTCCCTTGATGATCTTTGAACTTTCTGCTTTCGAAATGATGCCTGTTTCACCGAGCATCTTTGCATGTGCCTTGCTTCCCTTAATGTCATCAAAAGCCATGCGTTCATCAACATAAATAGAAGTTTCAAACTCAACTGCAGCTGCATCAGGACCTTCTTTAAAACGTCCGTGCCAGAGGGCTGCGTGGTTGTCTGTAGTTAATGTTCCGTGTTTCATATTTTGCTATTATATAGAAATGAGTGGAATTTTACAATAAAAGTATTTGTTTACAAAAACGAGAAACTGCTTATAAACACGCTAAGATACTGTGTAAAATGGAGTTTTTAAGGGGTTATCTGGAATTTTTAATGATGCCGAGCTGTATTTTCATGCGCTTTTCTTCGTAAAGCCTCTGGTCTGCTTCGTTAAGAAGTGCATCAAGATCACTCTGTTCTTTTGAAAATTCTGCACAGCCGACACTGATTGAAAGCACAAAAGGATCAATTTCTTTTGCATTATACTCTGCACATTTTTGAGCAAGATTATTTCTGATTCTTTCAAAATCACTGATTGTCATGTCCGGTGCAACGATTGCAAATTCATCACCGCCAAGGCGACCGATGATGTCAGTAGACCTGAAAAGTTTTTTCAAAATGTCAGCTTCTGCTTTAATCGCACGGTCACCTGCTTCATGACCAAATGTATCATTAATTCTTTTGAGACCGTCCATGTCGCCGTAAATTACTAGACCATGTTTTGCAAAGGAAGCATAATTGTTGATCGTATGTTCTGCAGCTTCGTAAAAACCGCGTCGATTTAAAATCTGAGTCAATTCATCAGTAAGACTCAATGTATGGAGTTTTTCTGAATACTCTGCAAGCGAAATGTTTCTTGTTTCAAGATTTACTTTTTCTTTTTCTGCCTGAGAAATCTGAATGGATGAAACGATTTCTTTTGTGATTAATTCAAACATTGTCTGATAGAAAATCTTTTCATACTGACCGATCTTCATGATGAAATATCCGTACTGATAATCTTCTGCAAAAACCGGAAACATTACCTGAGTCAAATCAAGACTCTTAAGATACTCAGCAGGAACCATCGAATCATGCGGATTAAATGCAATCTCAGGAAGAGCAATACCCTCATCTTTTTTATAGGCCATTTTCAAAACAGCATTATCAGGATACATGAAGATATTATCTTTTGCATAATAAACAGGCTTATCATACAAAACGAGCATTGCGTTTGTTATGTCAAAAAGAGAGAAACAGTAAACAAGTCTGTTGTAAAGTTTTTCAAGTGGAACTGCTTCCTGCGTTTCAACGAGGAATGCATGAAGAAGATAAAGCTGATATGAAGCGCGGGCATTTACTTTCTGACTGAAATTTTCCTTGTCATTTTTAAACAAAAGTCTTTCGTGAAAGAAATCCTGACTTTTACATCCACAGCTTTTTCTATAAATTGGAACTGCACTGATTATTTTTCTTATCGCAGATTTTTTCCTCTGGTCAAAAAGCTTGCACGCAATTTTTGCAGATTCATAAGCCTGCTGTCCGATCTGCTGGTCTACTGTCGTGATGTTAAAATGCTGCTCATCAGCAATATCAACATTATCAAAACCTAAAACAGAAACATCACGCGGCACACGAATTCCATTTGCTTCAAGACACGACATACAAGCTAAAGCCATATTGTCGTTTACGCAGAAAATTGCATCAAAGTCTCTCTTTCCATTTTTAATTCTCTTTGTCAAAGCTTCTGTCGCATGTTCTGAAATAAAATTTCCATCAAGAACATTTTCTTCTGCAATTTCAAGTCCGCATTCTGCAAGACCTTTTCTAAAAGCTGCTTCACGGTCATTTGATTCAAAGAAATTTGTATTTGCACGCATGAGAAGAAATTTTTTTCTTCCGTGTTCTTTATAAATATGTTTTACTGCTTCAATGATTGCTTTTTCAGGAGATACAATTACTGAAGGAAGCCCCGGAACATCACAGCCAAGAGAAACCTTAACCATCTCAGGAAGATTTTTTATTTCTTCGATTACTTCTTCAAGTTTAAAATTATTACAGAGAGTCGCAGTACTTACAATGAGAACATCAATATTTGAAGGATTTATGAATGAACTTATGGAATTGAAAGTCATACTTAGTCGGAGTAATTCCGCGTAAAAGAGGAAATAGAATCTGCACCGCATCATGCTCTTTACAGTACTTCTCAATAGCGTCAATAACAACCGCACTATACTCCGAGTACATCGTATTAAGCAAAACGCCTATTCTAGTTTTTGCCATCGCTTATTTTAAACTTTCCCCTTAATTAAACTACCCTATAATTTTACCCCCTAAACCCCCATTCCGCAACAAAAAAAAAGACCGGAAGACACCCCAAAAGCGCCGCCCGGCCATAATTCCTAATTCCTAATTCCTAATTCCTAATTCCTAATTACCCCATTCCATAATAGGAGCATCTATCGGTTTGCCGCCTGGAACCATTGGGAGAACCATTTCGTCCATATCAACTTTTGCATCAATTAAACAAGGTTTTCCAAGTGCAAGCGCCTTATCAAACGCCACCTTAAACTCTTCTGCATTACCCGCACGGAACGCGTCGATTCCATATGCATCAGCAAGCTTGAGCCAGTCTGGACCAAAGTCGAGAGTTGTCTGACTGAAACGGTTTTCGTAGAAAAGTTTCTGCCACATTCGAACGTTTCCGAGTGTGCCGTTGTTTTCGATTACGATGATGATCGGAAGCTGATAGTGACTGATAGTTGCAAGTTCGTTGCAGTTCATGCGGAACGATCCGTCACCTGCGATGTGAACGACGCGTGCTTTCGGATTTGCGCACTGAATTCCGATTGCGGCTCCTGTTCCGAATCCCATTGTTCCAAGTCCGCCTGATGTGTTGAATGTGCGTGGCTTTGTAAACGGATAGAACTGTGCAGTCCACATCTGATGCTGTCCAACTTCTGTCGTGATGAATGTATCTTCACCTGCTGCCTTGTTGATGTATTCGCAGATAAATTTCGGATTGATAGAATCTTTTGGCTGTTTGTAATAGTTAGATGGAACTTCTTTCATCCAGCCATGAATCATGTTAACCCATTCCTCATGCTTTGCTTTATTCACAAGTGGAACGAGAGCAGCAAGAACTTCTTTTACATCACCTACAACGCTTTCTGTTGTAGTTACGTTCTTGTTGATTTCTGCAGGATCAACATCGATATGTAAAATTTTAGAATTGGCTGCAAACTTTGAAGGATCTCCGAGTACACGGTCAGAGAAACGCGCACCGATTGCAATTACTAAATCAGAATTTGTGATTGCAAGATTTGATGCCTTTGTTCCGTGCATTCCAACCATCCAAGTACAAAGAGGATGAGTTGCAGGAAATACGTCGCGTCCCATCAAGCTTTCACTTACAGGAATATCGCATTTTTCAGCAAAAGCTAAAAGTTCCTTTTCGGCTCCTGAAATCTTAACTCCACCACCTGCATAAATTACAGGGCGTTCTGATTTATTGATCAGATCTGCTGCAAGTTTAAGCTGAGCAGTATCTGGCTTCTTGATTGAAATTGCCCTCTTGATGTTTGCGTGATCAGCTGCATCTTTCATTACAGAGTCATCAGGATTTTTCAAAGGTTCAAAATCGCAGAGTGCTGCAGTTACATCTTTTGGAATATCGATCAATACAGGTCCCGGACGACCAGACTTTGCAATCAAAAATGCTTCGCGGATTGTCTGAGCCAAATCTTTAACATCCATTACGATTACATTGTGTTTTGTAATCGGCATCGTAACACCAGTGATGTCAATTTCCTGGAAAGAATCTTTTCCGAGAAGAGGTTTAATTACATTACAAGTGATTGCAACAATAGGAACAGAATCCATATATGCGTTTGCAATTCCAGTTACAAGATTAGTTGCTCCAGGACCGCTTGTTGCCATACAGACTCCGACTTTTCCAGTGGAACGCGCATAACCGTCAGCCGCGTGACATGCAGCCTGTTCATGTGCAGTTAAAATATGTGTAATTCTGTCTGAGTTTTTATAAAGTTCATCGTAAATATTAAGGATAGCTCCGCCCGGATAACCAAAAATGGTCTTAACGCCCTGCTCAACAAGACATTCAATAACAATCTGCGCTCCAGTAATTTTCATACAAAAAGTCCTTACCTATTTTTTATTTAAAATGGAATTTTCGAAAACCGCCATTTTATTCACAGCCCTTCGA
>JAGHSB010000050.1 GCA_018066075.1 Candidatus Treponema scatequi | reverse complement strand
TACTTAATATGACAACTGTATGTCATATTAAAATTATTCACAAATTATTTTTCAGATTCCACTAATCACAAAACTTTTTCCAGACACACATACAGAATATCAGAGCGCCCCATATATTCTCCAGAATACCTCCCGCACTCAACGTATCCGTATTTTTTATAAAAAGCCTGAGCCGGAATATTTGTAGAAACTGTATCAAACCTCAACACTGTACAACCACGACGTTTTCCTTCTGCTTCGTAAAAATCTAGAAAAAACTTGCCAACACCATTCCGCTTTTCTTTCTGCGCAACAGCAAGTGTATGAAGAACCAAGATTTTATCCGGATTATTTTCTTTAACCTGCCATTTTATAAACTGATAATGCGGTTCCTGTACATAATTAATTCGTCCGCATGCAATAACAATGGAATCTTTTTTAACAACATACAAATCGCGGGCAGCAATTCCAGTTTGAATATCATCTCTTGTTGGGTAAACGTCACGTCGCCATGCTGTCAAATCTCCGTGAACTGTTTCGTATTCAATCTGTGCGTTGTAAATTTCTAAACACGCTTCTACATCCATTAATGCTGCAAGTCTAATTTCCATTTTTTCCATTTTACGGCTCCAAATAAAATTTTCTAATATCTGATTTTTTCTGCTTCTTTAAGAACTGCAGCTTTGAGCCATTTTGGTTCAATTACTTTTACGCTGCTTCCAAAACTCAAAATCCAGTTTACAAGCCATCGGGCTTGAGGCATTTTTAATGTGATGATTTTCTTGTTTTTAGCTGAATGGTGCGATCGATGTGCGATATCATTTTTATTTCGATCAGGAGATCTAAACAAAGAATAATCTTCAATTTTTTCAACTGCGTATTCATCAAGAATCAGAGAAATTGAACTTTCTTCTACTTCAAGTCGTACAGTTGAAAAAGTTTCAACCTCATCTTTGTAATCAGAAAAAATATTTTTGGTAACAGCAAAAGCTTTTTCCTCGTGCGTAATCTTTTTATTTGTCGTCAAAAGATTCTGTATGCGCGAAAGCTTAAAAAAACGCGGCTCTTTTTTTTGACGGCAATACGCGTACAAATACCAGGCCTGTCCCTTAAAAATAATTTTCCACGGTTCAACAGTACGTTTTGTCATTTCACCTTTGCCAGAAAAATAATCAAATTGAACCTGATGACGAGAAATAATTGCAGATTTAAGTTGATTAAATAAATTACGGATTTCTTCCCCTTTTGAATTCCACGGAGAAAAATCAATTTTAATCCAGTCAGCATTTGATTTTGTAATCGCTTTTAATTTTGAAACTGCGGCCGAAGAATTTCCACTTAAAACTTCAAGAGCCTGCACACTAGAAAGAATTTCCAGTTTTTCATCTTCGGTCAAAACGGCTTTATCAAGCGTATATTTTTCTGCAAGGCTTATTCCGCCGCCTTTTCCTTTTGTAGTGTTGACAGGAACCCCCGCAAGATTAAGTGCATCCACCCAGCGGTAAATTGTCCGCTGCGAAACACCAAAATGTTCCGCCATTTGTGCGGCTGTCACCGTTTTTTTGTCGAGAAGAATGTATGTTAGTTCAAAAAGATGTTCTGTCTGCATAATTATGTTTCCTTTAATTGTCCTATATATGACAATTTTATGTCATATATAATTTTTTGACTATAACTAAAATGTCACCTTAACCTTACATTTATTCCACGTAAAAATGGTGTATAATATTTACATCCGAGCTTATTCTATCGGTGAGGTGAAAAAATGATTTTAAGTGAAAAACTTTCTCTTTTAAGAAAACAAAATGGTTTTTCTCAGGAAGAACTTGCAGACAAATTAAACATTGCGCGCCAAACCGTCAGCAAATGGGAAAATGGACTTGCAATTCCAGAACTCGATGCGTTAATCGGTTTAAGTAAATTGTACGGAATCTCGTTAGATAGAATTGTAAAAGATGATGATGAATGCAACCGCGCATTGAAAAAAAGTCCGGAAGTTGAGCAATCAGATTTAGTTTCTTTTTTAATTCGCGCAAAACAGAAAACTTACGCTGGTCACGGTGCAGAAGTTACATCATCTCGTCCAGCATCACACGACTTGCGCTACGAAGAAGGCAATCTTCTATACATAGACACTTTTCTTGGAGGCGAAAAATTTACCGGTGAAGAAGCGTTGTGGAAAGATGGCATTCCTCTTTGGTCAATGAATTACAGCGGCCGTGTTACTGGCGAAAACTTTTCCGGCGATTTTTTGAAGGAAGTACTTTTTAATGTTCCAGCCAGCGCACCTTACCGAGGCCCCGCCATCTACAAAAACGGCGATTATTCTTACCACTGTAAAGTAGACGGAAGTTTTGAATGGTTCCAGGGTTATGAAGAAATTTTTTATCTTGATAAAAAAATCTACGAGTTGTATTTTCACGGCGGGATTGTAAAATAAATCAGTCGCTGCAAGTAATAATTATTTATTTGCCAGCCTTTATTTCCATTCTTCCCAGATTTTCTGCTGCAATCCGACTGTGGCTTCAGTTTTTCCGTTACGGCAGACGGGCTGCTTCATAAGTTTAAGCTGATTTTCAAAAAGTTTTGATTCAATTTCGCTGTCGTCAAGATATGCAATCGAACTGTAATCTTTCGATTTTTTATCAATCAATTCGCTAATTGCATCGGCACGGCTTCCGTACTGGCGGGCCAAAGCTGATACAACAGAATCAAACTCGCCTTCACTCATTTCTTTTTCTTTTAAATCTACAAACTGAACTGAAATGCGTCTTTCACTAAACCAGCGCTGAGCTGCTTTGACATCAAAGTTTTTAAGTGTTCCGAATATTTGTACCATAATTATTTTCCTTTAGAAATTTAACAGTGAAATATTTCCATAAACGCAGAGTCTGATAATTCCAACTATGATAAGATGGAACGGATAATAAATATAGAAAAACCATTTCATCCAGTTGCATTTTCCTTTTTCGCCATTGTAAAGTTTTAAAACAGGATACACCAGAAGAACACCAAGCAAAACAAGCGCATAAGTCTTACTTACAAAAAACCACGAAACAATTCCATAAAGCGCAACCCAGATAATCATAACGAGCATCTGCTTTTCAACATTCCCGCGTTTTTTATACATTCCAAGAATCGCAAGAACAGCAATGCTCGACCAGTCAGCAACAAAAGCGCTCCAAATCAAAACAAAAATAATAATTCGCTTTAACACGATATTCAATTTCACTTCATCGCTTTCAAGCCAGTGAACGACAACTGCAATAAAAAGCGGATACATAACGCTTGTCTGATTAAAGATTCCGTCTTTAAATGGAATAAACGAAATACCGAATGCAAAGCAATACGCAAAGTGAGAAATAATTGCAAAGATTCCCATTCGGAGCATATATTTTTTAATATCGTGAGTATAATGCAAGCCCTCGCACACAAAGAACCACATGATCGGAGCAGTAAGTCTTCCAATCACATGAAGCGCAATTGCATAAAGCTCGTTTGAAAAATTAGGTGCAATCAAATCTGTTGCATGATCAATAGTCATCGCAATAATTGCGATAAGTTTTAAGTAATTTGCATTTAATGATATTTTTTCTTTCATAGTTGTTACCTGGAAATATATCATAAAATTTGAAATACACACAATATAGTTTGCATAGTAAAATTATAGTTAGTACTCAAC
>JAGHSB010000021.1 GCA_018066075.1 Candidatus Treponema scatequi | reverse complement strand
TCTCAAACGTCATCTCTTTACCATCAATCGGCACTGTCAAAACAGAACTCACAAGCTGCAGCCTTTTAATTCCACATAACTTTTTAAGGGCTTTATTGGCTTTGAAATTTCCATGCTTGTCATCACCTGCAATCGGAAAGCCCGCTTTTGCAAGATGGATGCGGATCTGGTGCATTCGGCCAGTTGCGATTACAAGGTGAATGTGAGAAAGCGTGTAACCGTCTAGGGGATAAGATTTTTTTACTTCATAGAACGTGAGGGCAGATTTTTCGACGCCGTGGTCGTTAATTGAAGATTTGAACTGGCCTTTTGTTTTTTCGGGAACTCCGATGCAAAGGGCATCATATTCTTTTTTGACTGATTTTTCGCCGATTAATTTTGTCCATTTATTTGCTGCCTGCGGCGTTTTTGCTACGACCATAAGGCCTGAAGTTTCCTGGTCGAGGCGATGCACGAGGTAAATCGGAAAGCCCAACTGAAGCGGAAGTTCTTTGTCGAGCGGATGTACAATATTAGGACCGCCCTGCACTGCAACGCCCTGAGGTTTATTTATGATGATAATTTCGGAATTTTCGTATATAATAGGAATTAAGTTCATTTGTTTTACTATATTAAAAGAGGCAAAAAATGACAACAAGAAATATTTTTTTTAAGTGGAATTTCATAAAACGCATTTTCAGTTGTTTTGCATTTATCTTTTTATTTAGCGCAGTTGTCAACGCAGAATGTTTTTCACTTGAAGAAATCAATTTTACGATGGACATTCCTGAAGGTTTTACGATTTCTGATATAAATGACACTTCCATCTTTCTTGAATCAAAATTAATGCCTGTAAAACTTGCACTTAAACTTTATCCGACAGAAGTTTATAAAGATTCGAAAACTGCTCTCGAAGATACTTTTAAGCAGCTTGGAACAACAGGAGAAATCGAAGAAGTCGACTGGTATGGAAGAAACTGCTATATTTCAACTTTTCAGTTTGTTTTGCCTGATCAGAAACTTTACAGCGGATGGGGACTGGCATTACAAGTTCCATTTAAAGATAATCCTTCTCAAAAAATCAACATAATGTTTTTAACATATGCCGATGCTAAAATCAGCCGCGACTGCGACCAGTACATGCTTTCAATTCTCGACAGCATTTTCTTTACTGCAGAAGATTTCAGAAGACCGGGACCTGTTACAACTTTTGCATTTCCAGAGTCAGAAGACGATTCTGTTATCCTTAACATCGGCGGTAAACGAATTGAATCAAAAATAAAAAAAGATGCAATCGAAAGAAGTACATTCGTTCTCGAACGCGAATATGCAGTTTTAAGAATCTATGCAAATCAGAAAAACTGGAAGGAAGCATGGCAGAGATATTACAGAACAATTTTCAAAGAAAGCTACTCTGCCCTCGACTGTGTTTCAAAAGATATTTACAAAACACTTTTACCACAGGCACAGCTTATAAATTTTGAAAATCCAAATATCGAAATTTTAAAAATGCTTTTGGACTGGGTTCAGGATTTTAATTATGTCAGGGATACAAAGAATACAGACTTTACTCCGATCACTGCTGCAATTCAGGGAGTTGGCTCTGACTGTGACAGCCGTTCACTTTTGATGTGCACTCTTCTTGAACACATGGGATATAAAACAGAGCTTTTCATTTCAAGGGAATATTCGCACGCCGTTTTCGGAGTTGATGCAAAACAAAAAGGTGCTGCAATTAAAGTTGACAACATCGACTACAACCTCGGCGAAACAACTGCCAAGGTTGATTTTGGTCTTATTGCCCAGGAACAGCGAGATACTGAAAAATGGATTCCGGTTGATTTACCGTAATTATTTTTATTTATTTTCCAAGCCAGCTGCAATAACCG
>JAGHSB010000069.1 GCA_018066075.1 Candidatus Treponema scatequi | reverse complement strand
ACCACTTCAAATGCCGGCACCACTTCAGATGCCCGCACCACTTCAGATGCCCGCACCACTTCAGATGCCCGCACCACTTCAGATGCCCGCACGATTGATGTCACAGCCTACACTCTCCGTGCTGCCGGAATCTCATGTGAAAAAATTGACTTTTCTGAAATTGAAAAAAATCCGTTGCGCGCAGCAGATGCCAAAGCCGCTTCTTTAATGCAGAAAAAAATTGAAGAATTAAAATCTCATGGCGACTCCGCCGGCGGCATCATCGAATGTCAGATATCAAATCTTCCAGCCGGGATCGGTAATCCTGTTTTTGACAAGCTCGATGCCCTTCTTTCTCACGCCGTAATGTCAATCGGTGCCGTAAAAGGAATCGAATTTGGCTCAGGATTTTCTGCCGCTGATTTAACAGGCTCTCAGAACAACGACCCGATGACTCTCAAAGACAACGCCCCAGCCTTCACTTCAAACAACGCCGGCGGCATTCTTGGCGGCATCTCAAACGGAAATACAGTCATCTTCAGAGCTGCGGTAAAACCAGTTCCATCAATTTATCAGGAACAGAAAACAATCGAAGCAAAAATAAATCCTGACGAACCAAACGGAAAGACATCACTTCAAAACCCGGAATCTTTGACAAATCCTCGCGGCATCACTTTTGAGGAATCAACTTTAAAAATAAAAGGCAGACATGACGTCTGCCTTTGTCCGAGAATTATTCCTGTCATCGAAGCGATGACATGGATTGTACTCGCTGATTTAATTTAATCAGATTTATTTTAATCGTAATTTTCCTAATCTAGTTTAATTCGCCGACTGAAACGATTTCATAATCTGCTTCAAAAAGCGAGTTGATTAAAAGTTCAAGTTTTCTGTAGAACTCATTTTTGTCAGTATCACTTTTTACACCGACTGTAATCGGAATGATTCTTGATTCAATTGCTTTTCCGCCTTTTGAATCAAGTGCTGAAATATCAAGCGGAAAGTCAATATAATTGTATCCGGCTTTAGCACCTGCATCGCGGATTGATGCATTGCTCTTGTAGAACGGAGCATGCCATACTAATGCAAGTTCTTTTTTTGTACACTGAAAATATTCATCTTCATTTCTTGCAAGACCGCGTCTTACAAAGTCTTCGTCAATTTTATAGAAACTGTTTGTCAAATCGATACACGATGAAAAAAGAGATCCAACTTCTGCACCGCTTTCTGCAACTCGTTTGATTTCTGACGGATAGCGTCTGATAAATTCACCGTTAACAAAATAAGTCGGTTTAATGTTATATTTCTTGCTCAACGCAATAATCGAATCAAGTCCTTCTGCACTGTCGAGAAGGTCAAAAGCAATTGCAATTTTTTTCTTTGGAGCAGATTTCTGAAGTACTTCTTTATAAAGTGCAAATGTATTTGTTTTTCCAGAAAGGTTTCTTACATAGATTCCGTTTTCGTATCTTAAATTTTTTGAAGCTGCTTTATAGATTCTGTAATTTTCATTCTGAACGCTAATTGGTTTTGGTTCTGATTTTTCAGAAACGACCCATGTATTTTTCTGCGCGTTGTAAAGAAAATCCTGCTTGTAGCTTGGTACTTTTGCAAGAACTTTTCCTGTAACCGCATCCCAAGTTGCACTCTGAACGCTTGAAAGGAAAAGAAGAATTACTTTACCAGATGAGATTTCATAAAGCTTTACTGTTTCTTTTCCACCGATTACAAGTTCTGAATTATTCTTGAAGCAGAGAGAAACTGCCTCTTCAGGAATTCTTGCAACATGCTCCCAGTTTGACTGTGAATTAATTTTCAAAACTTCTGTAAATCCATCACAACCGTAAGCAAAATATTTTCCGTCCGGAGAAATGACAGGAGCTGCCGTCACATTTGCAACTTCTTCATCAGATGAAATGCTTTTGTCCCATCCAATAAAAATATATGCTTTTCGTTTTGATGTCTGGTCAATTCTGTCTGCCCATACGACAGGATATTTTGAATTGAACCAGAACACAGAAATCTTATAAACGCCTTCTGTCTTTGTTCTGCATGAAATTACATTTTCAACTTTGAGAAAGTCATTTGAAATTCCATTAATCTTATAATATGTAACAT
>JAGHSB010000246.1 GCA_018066075.1 Candidatus Treponema scatequi | reverse complement strand
CAAGATTTGTATAATTTTAAATATGGATTTAGAGATGTTAAAATTCCGCGCGGAAGTCTTACAGAAAATACGACAGTTTTTTATTGATAAAAATTTTCTGGAACTTGATACGCCGGCGCTTTCGCGGGATTTGATTCCGGAGACTTGCATTGAGGTTTTTGAAACTCAGTATCACAAGCCATGGTCGGACGAGAAAATTCCACTTTACCTTGTGCCATCTCCAGAAGTTTACATCAAAAAAATAATTTCAAAATATAAAACAGACGTCTTTCAGCTTTCAAAATGCTACAGAAATGTTGAATCTGTCGGAAACATTCATTCGCCTGAGTTTACGATGCTCGAGTACTATAAAATGGGCGCGTCTTATCTTGATACGGCAGCGATGACAGAAGAGCTTTTTGAAAAACTTCTTACGCCGAAACCTGACACGGGGACAGACCCGTTTTCATATATGAGGCCTCCGTTTTTGCGTCTCAGAATGGACGATGCATTTTTGAAATATGCAGGCTTTAAACTTTCTGACTGTCCTAAACCAGAAGACCTCGCGCGTCATGCAAAAGAACTCGGACTTGAAGAAAGCCCAGACTCACCTTTTGAAACATGGCCGTGGGATGACCTTTATGAAGCGATTTTAGTTTCTGTAGTGGAACCTAATTTGCCGCGCGATGTTCCTGTGATGCTGATGGATTACCCTGCTTTAGTTCCGTGTCTGGCTCAGGAGTTTGAAAAGGACGGAATGATCTGGAAAGAACGCTGGGAACTTTACTGCAACGGAATCGAACTTTCAAACTGCTATTCAGAAGAGACAGACAGTCAGAAAATTAAGGAATACTTTGAAGCCGAGGGAAAAGCGAAAGCGAGGCTTGCGAAAATTCCACATAAAATCGACGAAAACTATTACAAAAACTTTGAGGGATTTCCAAAGTGCTCAGGAAATGCGATGGGCGTTGATCGCCTGATTGCACTGCTTTCGGGACACAAAACGATTGAAAGTGTCTTGCCATTTTTACTGTAAATAAATATAATAGTAGAAAATACAAAAATTGCTTTTTAATTTGTGAGGTTTTTTTATGATTAGAGGCGGCGAAATTAACAAAGGTACAGTTCTTATTATTAAGAACGCTCCATACCTTGTAGTAGAAAGAGAATTTGTTAACCCTGGTAAGGGAACTGCATTTGCTCGCTGCAAACTTAAGAACTTAAAAGACGGTTCAGTATTGAGCCAGCAGGTTTTCAAAACACCTGATACTTTCGAAGATGCTACAGTAGATACAATCAACGCACAGTACATCTATTCAGAAGCTGATGCATACATCTTCCAGAACGCAGAAACATTTGACCAGATTTCAGTTCCTACAGAATTGAATCCAGACCTCAAATACTATCTCCGCGACGACATCGACTACCAGATCGTAATCTGGGACGGCAACCCAATCGACGTTAAAGTTCCACAGAAGATGACTTTCATCGTAGCTGAATCAGAAAACTACATCAAAGGCGACACAGTTTCAGGCGCAACAAAACCTATCACAACAGAAACTGGTCTTACAGTCCGCGTTCCACTCTTCATCAAACAGGATGAAAAAATCGTAGTAAACACAGAAACAAACGAATACGTAGAACGTATTAACAAATAGTTTTTGTTTTTGTGGAATTTATGAAAGCCGCTCCGACTTGGGGTGGCTTTTTTTATGGGTGGAATTGTGGATGGGGAGAATAAATTTATTTCCAGATATTTGATAAATCCATTTTTCCGTACATTACTCGTAAAACATTAACAACTTGATTATTTTCATCTACCATATAGAAAATAAGATAATTATCTACCGGGAAATATCTTAATCCATTAGTTTTCCAGGGCTCCTTTGGATATAATTTAAATGCATTAGGTAAAGTATCAAGTTTACGAATTTCTTCTTGAATTCTAGATAGTTGTGCTTCTGCGTTTATTTAGCCCTCTTAATTTGTGCAAAAGCCTCTTCTGCTGAAATTCCTTCTCCATGAAGCATACTCTGATAACCCTTTTCAATTTCAGTATTAAATTTTTCTTCAGTTATTTCAAACATATTTAAAGGTGCAGATGGAAGCTGTGGTTTAAATGGTAATCCATTATGCAAAATAATTTGTTTGTAAAACATATTAATTGCTGTAGAAACTGGAATACCTAAAGCTGAAAGTATAGCCTCTGCCGGAATTTTAGTTTCAGGTTCAATTCGTGCATATAAATTAGCGGTTTTATTTGCCATAATAGCCTCCGTAACTAACAGTATAAGAC
>JAGHSB010000224.1 GCA_018066075.1 Candidatus Treponema scatequi | reverse complement strand
GTTTAGTTTTAAGAAAGTGCCAAAGAAAATTAAAATTACAATTTTTGCATGTGCAGGGGTCGTTGTTTTAATCGGCATTCTGTTTTCAATCAAATTGATTGTAAATAAAGTAAATAAAAAAGATGTTTTCTATACAGTCACAAAAGAGACTTATGAAAATGTAATTGATATTTCTGGAACTATCGAAGCAGCAGAACTTCAGAAACTTCAGGCTTTGAGTGACGGTACTGTTCTTGGTGTTTATGTAAAAGAAGGAGATCATGTTAAAAAAGGTGATGTAATTATTCAGCTTGATGATACGACTCAGGTTTACAATCTTGAAAAACACGACTTTAACATGGCTGCAACAAGAATTACGGGTTCAGCTCGCGAAATAAAACTTATGAATACAGAGAGACTTTCGCTTTTACAGAAGGTTGCAGACAGAAAAGTAAGTGCGACATTTGACGGTGTGATTGCGGCTCTTGATGTTGCTGTAGGGGATTCTCTTGAAGCAAAAGACTGTGTAGGTACTCTTGTAAATGTAGATTACCTTACTGCAGAAGTAGAAGTTGCAGAAACAGATGTAAGCAAACTTAAAATCGGTCAGAAAGTAGAATTTACTTTTGCGGCATACAAAGATACTCCAGTTTACGGAACAGTTGTTGGCTGGCCTGCAATCGGTGAAATTACAAGCCGCGGTGCAACAGTTGTAAAAGCTAAAGTAAAAGTAACTGACTATCCGCCAGAAATTTTACCAAACTATTCTTTCACAGGAAAAATTCAGATTTCAGAACCGGAAGATTATCTTTTGGTAGAACGATATGCAATCAAGCGCGAAGGAAAAAAATCTTTCGTTGTTAATGCAAAGACAAACAAGAAAATCGAAGTTGAAGTAAAACCATACGGTGCAACAACTGTTAAAATTGTTTCAGGCGATGTAAAAGAAGGTGATGTACTTCTTCAGCAGACAGAACCAAAAATGTCAGGCTGGAATAAAGCAAAGAATCAGAAAGGAATGATCCCTGGTTTTGGCGGCGCACCAGTAAGAAGATAATATGGCTAAAAAAACAAATACAGTCGTAGAACTTGAAAACGTAAAAAAGATTTACTCGATGGGTGACGCTGAAGTTCAGGCTTTGAGAGGCGTGAGCTTTAAAGTTAACCAGGGTGAATTTATTTCGATAATGGGACCTTCGGGTTCCGGAAAATCTACATGCATGAATATGATCGGTTGTCTTGATACTCCGACGAGCGGTATCGTTAAAATTGATGACAAAGAAACTTCGAAGATGTCAGAAGCAGAACTTGCAGTTTTGAGAAATCAGACAATCGGATTTGTATTTCAGCAGTATCACCTCATCCCCGGGATGAATGTAATTGAAAATGTAATGCTTCCTCTAAAGTACAAGCGCGTTGAAAAGCACGCCCGTGTTGAACTTGCAGAAGCGGCTCTTGAGAGAGTGGGGCTTGCAGACAGAATGCATCATCTTCCGAGTGAGCTTTCGGGCGGCCAGAAGCAGCGCGTGGCTATCGCCCGGGCTATTATCACGGAACCGAAAATCATTCTTGCAGACGAGCCTACGGGAGCTCTCGATACAAAGACAGGCGTTCAGGTTATGGATCTTTTCAAAGAGATTAACAAAAAAAGCGGCACAACGATCATCATCGTAACTCACGACCCGCGCATCGGCGATTCCACAAAGCGATGTATAAAGATTTTGGATGGCCTTTTATGTTAGAAGATTTTCTCAACGCGCTTCAGAATTTCAGACGAAATAAGACTCGAACATTTCTTTCGCTTCTCGGCGTAATCATCGGTGTAGCTTCTGTAATTGTAATTACGAGTATGGGAAAAAGTTCTACAAAGCAGGTTGAGGCAACATTTGGAACTTCAGGTCTCGATGTCGTAGGTGTATCTGCTGGTTATATGAGAAGAAACCGAGATGCAGTTACTCTTGTGTTTGATGAACAGTTTCGCGAAGGTCTTTTTGAAAACGTAAAAGAAATTAAAAAAATCTGGTATAAAAATTCTTTGAGTGCAACTTTGACTTACGAAGGAACTTCTGCTACGAACAATTGTACTGCAGTCGAAACAGGTTATCTTGAAATGTATCAGATGCAGCTTGAGTCAGGAACATTTTTCAATATTACAGATAACGAAGAAGGACTTCAGAAAATAATTTTAGGCCATGATCTTGCAGAAAGTCTTTTTTCTTCGACAGATGTAGTCGGAAAAACAATTACTGTAGTTGCAGATAAAATCTCATTCGGTTTTCAGGTAATCGGTATATTAAAAGAGCAGACAAGCGGAATGGAAAACGGAACTGCGTTTATTCCACGCGGCTTTTATGCAAAAAAAATCAAACCGAGTCCTGCAGCTGATACAGTTTTGGTTCAGGCAGTGACTCCGGAAAAATCAACGGAACTTGTGACTACAGTTTCAGAATACTGCCGCAGCTTGACCGGAACAGATTCTGTTCGTGTAAATTCCATGCAGACAATGCTTGAGCAGATGAGTTCGATTACAAATACGATGAGCGTTCTTCTCGCTGCAGTTGCCGCAATTTCACTTCTTGTCGGCGGAATCGGGATTATGAACATCATGATTGTAACTGTTACCGAGCGCCGCCAGGAAATCGGAATCAGAAAAGCTCTTGGAGCAAGTCCGCGCGATATCAAACAGCAGTTTTTGATTGAATCTGCGAGCATTACTGTCATCGGCGGTTTGATTGGTGTAATTATCGGAATACTTTTGAGCTTTGCTGTCGAATATGTTCAGTCGACAAGTTACTGTATTAATACTACGGCGTGTGTTGTGTCTTTTGTTTTTTCAGTTGTTGTTGGAATTGTATTCGGCCTGAGCCCTGCGATAAGAGCTGCTAAACTTGATCCTGTTGATGCGCTGAGTGCGTAAAAAAGAATTATTAAAGTGAAGAGTAATTCAAGTGTTTTTTTTGTGAGGTAATCATTTTATGCAAATAATCGAATATTTTTCATCAGAAAATAAACAGCATTGGCTTGAACAAATTGGTAAATCAGACTGGAGCGCCGGCAAATTTCTTTATGAACTTTTGCGCGATGGAACTCTCCGTAATACTGTTGGCGAAAATGCCCTTGTTCCGCTTTTAATAGATGGAGAAAAACTTGTTTCATTTTGTACGTTTGCCATGCTGGATGAAATTCAGCCTACAGATTTAACTCCATGGATTGGTTTTGTTTACACATTTTCTGAATACCGCGGCCACCATTACGCTGGAAAACTTTTGGACTGGTGTGAAAGCGTTGCAACAGTCATGGAAAAAGAAGCAGTTTATATTTCTACTGATCAAATTGGTATTTATGAAAAATACGGATATGAATATTTTACAACAATGAAAAACATCCGTGGTGAAGAGTGCCGGGTTTACAAAAAATTACTCCAAGTCGATGGCCCAGAAAAAGATGCAAGAAAAGAACGTGGCGGAAAATATAAAGCAGAAATTGTATCCGCTGCCCGTAAAGGAATTGACCCGACTGCAGTCTGCGGATTTTCGTGCAATCACTGTTTCCTTGGCGAATGGTGCGGAGGCTGCCGTTCCTTCTTTAACTGCTGTTCATACGGGACCTGCAACGAAAAAGGTTTATGCCCCAACATCAAATGCTGCAAAGAAAAAAATTACGACGGTTGCTACGACTGTCCCGAAATTGAATCGTGCACAAAAGGATTTTACTCGCTTGGAAAAGACGGAAACGCTGCAAAAGCCCAGTGTCTTTTTATCAAAAAACATGGTAAAGAAGCATTTTTCCGCGTTCAGGATAATCTTCATAAAAAGTTCAACTTTCAGAAAGTGCAGGAAGTTTTAGGCTACGAAATTCAAGATGCGCTCAAGATTTTGGAAGAGAATTTATAGCCACAGGAGATTTGATGAATGTAACTCTGACAGATATTGAACCGTCTGTTGAAGCTGTTCAATTTTGTAGAAAACGCGAAATGCTTTAATAGGAGGCAATATGACCACACAAATCTACATGCACGGACAAATTTTAGGAACTCATTCTTTTTATTTAAAAGCAGGTCCTCTCCACCCGGACGAATATTCTGAACTTTCGGCAAAATATTTTTTACCAGGCGGAGAAACTGGAACTGCAGCTACAGTTTTAGCAAGCCTTGGCGTTGGCGTAAAAATTGACGGAACTCAAATTGGAACAGAAGTTGCGCCAATGCTCCGTGAATTTTACAAAGATAAATCTGTTGATCTTTCTTCCTGTTATTTTGACCCAAATTACGCCGGCCTTATGGATTATGTAATTGTAGATGGCCTTGTTAGAACTCCAATGGGATTTTTCCAGTCTCTTTATCAACCGGGAGCACATCAGCCTTGGAATATGCCAAAAGAAGCTGATATTGTGGCGGCAACCGTTTGCGGAATTGACCCTTTCTTTTTGGATGCAACAAAAGCGGCTGCTGAGCTTTGCGTAAAATACAACAAACCTTACGTTACAATCGACTGTGCGCACACCGAATATTTACATCAGCATGCGGCAATAAATATTGTTTCCCGCGCAGAATGTCTGAACAATCACTACAAAGGCAAAACTGCCGAAGAAGCTTACAAACTTTTGACAGACACAACAGACGGCCTTGTAATTATTACGCGCGGTGGTGACGAAATGATTTACGGTCGCCGCGATCAGCCTCCAAAATATATGAAGCCATTTAAAACCGAAGTAAAAAGTACACTTGGTGCAGGCGACACTTTCAAAGCAGGATGTTTGTATGCACTTCTCAACAAAATGAGTGATGACGAAACTGTCCGATTTGCAAGCGCCTGTTCTTCAGTGGCAATTTCAAGATTCCCGCTTCCGTTGAATCCGCCTACTCTAGAAGAAGTGCAAAAACTTTTAAACAAATGATATAGAAAACGGACTTTATTCTCGAAATATTGCGATTATTGTTAATGCAGTTATTTCAGGAATTGGGGGGGATTGGAATTCATTACGAACACAGTAAAGAGTTTATAATAAAAATTGAAAAACAATACAGTTTTTATGGG
>JAGHSB010000041.1 GCA_018066075.1 Candidatus Treponema scatequi | reverse complement strand
TACTAATATTTAGTGACACTATATGGAATATTAACCTATATTCCTATCTGATTATTTTTCCTTCCATCCGGCCGTCGAGACCCGGACTCATGTTCCACTCGCGGTCTACTGTTTTTTCAAAGTCGGCAACTGGGTCGCAGTATTTTTCGATTTCAAGTGCAGTTGTGTGAAGACGCTTGATGCATTCTGATTTATCTTTGTATCCCATGCGGGACTTTTCGATTGACTCGTGAAGAACGCGGATTGATTCGTCGTAGACTTTTAATGGAACAGGAAACGGATGCCCGTCTTTTCCGCCGTGAGCAAATGAAAAGCGCGCAGGATCTGTAAAACGTGAGGGTGTTCCGTAGATGACTTCGCTTACGAGTGTGAGTGATTGAATTGTGCGCGGACCAAGTCCGGGAGTGAGAAGAAGGCTTTCAAAATCTTTCGGGTCTGATGCGTATGCTGTGGCTAAAACTCCGCCGAGACGTTTTAAGTTTACATCTTCTGCTCTTACTTCGTGATGGAAAGGCATTACAATTGAACGCTGTTCTGCGAGCTCACGGTTTTCATCTTGTGTTGTAATTATTTTTTTTGGAATTATTAATTTATTGTCATCGTGTTTGATTACGTCTTTAATTTCTTTTATTGCTTTGTCTGGATTTAATTTTGAAAAATCTAAAATACGGCTGCGGGTTGCTTCTGCATCTTTTGCAGTAAGATTTAAAATCAATCCTTCGTTTTCGCCGGTTACTCCTGAGTGCGGTTCTTCGATGAATGACCTGAGGTTTTCTGACGACCAGTGATAGCGGCGCGCAGTTTTAGTTTCTGTATTCATTCCCTGCTGAACGACAGTCCAGTCGCCTTCGTTTGAGAGAATAAAGTTGTGCATGTAAAGCTGAAATCCATCCTGAACTGCAGTCGAATCAACTTTTGCAACAAGCTTGCTTGAGTTAACGAGTTTGTCACCATCGAGCCCGGTTGCGTCTGCAAGAAAGCGAAGTTCATCTGGAGTACGGCGACTGTATTTTCCACGGCCGCCGCAGACGCAGAGACCAAACTCTCTTGCTCTTGCATTTATTCCACGCTTTAACGCATACATAACGCTTGTCGTAATTCCAGATGAATGCCAGTCCATTCCCATTACGGCACCGAGTGACTGAAACCAGAGAGGATCACTCAACCGCACGAGAACTTCTTTTTTGCCGAAGTTTTCGATGAGAGATTCTACGATTAAAGTTCCCATCTGCATCATTCTGTCGGCAAGCCATTTTGGAACTGTTCCTGTGTGAAGCGGTAAGTCAGCGTGACCTGTAGACTTAAACATATGAAGTTACCTCAAACCCGAGGGCATTACGAATGATGCTGGTGCTGCAAAAGATGTGTGCATTGCGATTGATGCTATTCATCGTCGCCTCCGTCATCTGCTACCATCAATGCTGCTGATGCTAAATCTGATGAGTAGCCTTTCTTGATTTCGCTTTCGTCGATGACATGTTTAACTTTATCATTGAGCCGTATGAGGTTCGGATTATTTTCGAGCAATTTCTTTTTCTTCTTTTCTGCAACTGGTGTTGCATCTCCTGTTACATATTTTGTTCGGAGTTTCTGGTTCTGTGTCGTTGCAAATCGGTGACATTCGTCACGAACGCGCTGCAAAAGTCTCAGGCCGTCGCTTCGTTTCGGCAATTGAATCGGTGTGCTGTTTCCCGGCAGATAGAGATCTTCATTTTTTTCTGCAAGACCAACAATCGGGATATCGAGACCGAGGCTTTGTAAAATTCCATGAACTGCATTTACCTGGCCGATACCACCATCAATCATGATCAAATCAGGCAGCTCGCTTCCTTCATTCAAAAGTCGTGTGTAGCGGCGGCTTGTTGCTTCGCGCATTGATTCAAAATCGTCGATGACACCGTCAGTACGGCGAAGGCGAAAGTAACGGTAATTCTTTTTGTCAGGATTTCCGTTTTTGAAACTGATGAGGGATGCGACAGGAAGATATCCTCCGATGTGGGCAATATCGAAACCTTCGATGCGGACAGGAAGGGTAGGAAGATGAAGAAGCTCCTGGAGTTCCTGCATGGCTGGTGTGTCCCCGCGTTCCCGCATGCGGCGGATGATGTCTTCGTGTGCGTTGTGAATCGTCATTTCGATTGCGGCTTTGTGTCGAGGCGCGTTCTCTATGTTATCAGTTACTAAAATGATTTTCGTATCTGTATTGAATGTCTCTTTGATCCATCTTGTGATGAACTCGTGACCTTCTTTTGTTGTTACATAAATTGAAGGTGGAATTGATTCGGCTTCGGTGTAGTATGCGTTCATAAATTCTGGGAGGAGGTCTTCGTCTTCGGCGAGGCTTGTTACGCGGTAGTTGTCGCGGCCCTGAAGTTTGCCCGAGCGCATTTTAAGGACTGTAAAGCTTACAAGTTCCCCTTCACGATAATGAGCGATGTAGTCGCGGTCTTCCTGAGAGAAGTCTTCTACGATATTCTGGTTGTTGAGAGTGTCGAGCGCGTGAAGTCCGTCGCGGAGGCGGGCTGCCTTTTCAAAGTTGAGTTCTTTTGCTGCGTTCTTCATTTCTATAGTAAGTTTTTCTATAGTTTGGTCACCTTTTCCCTCAAGTAGCTCAAAAATTTCTCCGAAAAATTCATTGTAGGACTCTTTTGAAATTTTTTTACAGCAGGGAGCCTTACACCGGCCGATATGGTAGTACATGCACGGGTTTTCGCGCTTACGGAACTTCTTGCAGAGACGTATCGGATATATCTTGTAGAGTGCGTCGATAAAGTTGTCGAGGGCAGCTACATCAGGATATGGTCCAAAATAAGTGGAACCGTCCTGAACGACAAATCGTGTCTTGAAGAGACGAGGAAATTCTTCTTTCGTGATTCTGATTACGGGATATGATTTTCCGTCCTTGAGGTCGATGTTGTAGCGCGGTGTGTATTTTTTTATGAGGTTGTTCTCTAAAAGGAACGCTTCGTATTCGTTTGCTGTTGTGATATATTCAATTGAGTCGGCGTGGGCAATCAGCATTCTTGTCTTGATGTCTTTATTTCCTGAGAAATAAGAGCTCAGACGGTTTTTGAGGACTTTCGCTTTTCCTACATAGATGACGGTGCCCTGAGGGTTTCGCCATAAATAGACTCCAGGTAAGGAGGGGGCTTTTAATGCGGTTTCGTGTAATTTTTGCCAGACCGGATTATTTATACTCATAATAGT
>JAGHSB010000152.1 GCA_018066075.1 Candidatus Treponema scatequi | reverse complement strand
GTATATAAATATGTATAAAGTAAGAATTGAAGACAGCTTTGCAGCCGCACACTTTTTGCGCGACTATCACGGAAAATGCGAAAACCTTCACGGTCACAATTACAAAGTTTATGTTTACCTCAAAGGTGAACAATTGAATGAAGGCGGAATGCTGTACGACTTTTCTTTTTTGAAACGAGATTTGAAAGTAGTTCTTGATAAAATTGACCACACAAATCTCAATGATTTAAAAGAAAACGGAAAAGATGTTTTCGATCAGAATCCAAGTGCAGAACGTATTGCAAAATACATTCTAGATAAATTACTTGAGACATCTAAAGATCTTGCTTCTATGCTCTACCGTGTTGATGTTTTCGAAACGGAGAAAAACAGAGCAAGCTATGAACGAGAGATACATCCCGCCAATCGTTGACACGTACACTTACCCTAAACAGCATGCTCAGCAGCAAATACCGCAGCTAAAACAGATATCTTTTTCATAAACCCTCTGCTCGATCTGTTCTATCTTCCGGTATCTCTAATCTGGCCTTCAACATATCCAGAATCTTTTGTTCTCAAAAGAGTTCCAGACTGTAAGTCATATTCTGTATAAAGCACGCACTTATGTCCGTTGCAAACCCAGTTTCTTACTGTTCCTGTTTCAGGATCGACTAAAAGCCATTTGCCTTTTTCTGCCTTTACACTTACGATATCCGGGCTTACAAATTCGAGTTCGCTCGAATAGTCAACCATATTTAACGGTTCGTAGCTGTACATGAACCAGCCTTCTTTCTTTTCGATTGGAATTATTTTTCTCTCGGGATTTTTTTCGAGGTCGCGAAGTCTTGCTTCTTTTGCCATCGGATGCATTGCGTTAAATTCTGCATCAATTTTTTCTTTTGTGGAATTTGCCTCACCGAGCACTTTATTTGTTTCATCGTCAGTCAATTTGTTTCCGATTGTCGCACACAAATCGTATGCACTGTCAGAAGCACCCTGAGTTGTTTTATCTGCATCTGCTCTTGAATAATAAAAACCAGTTGTCGATTCTCTGTGACTTACATTTTCAAGTTCGTCTATAAATGGTTTTGCTTCTGCTTCTGTAATTTTTCCGTCGAGTGCATCAAGTGCTTTTCTGTACGCACGAGTTACAAGAGCAACATAGTATGTCGATTTCATTCGGCCTTCAATCTTAAGTGAATCAAGGCCTGCATCTTTCATATCTTTAAGATGTTCAATCATGCGGATGTCTTTACTTGATAAAATTGCAGTAAAGTCATCACCTTCATAAATCGGAAAATATTCTCCGCGTCGTGAGTGTTCTTCAACGACAAGTCTTCCGCTCTGAGCAATTTTAATTGCATCTTCAGAAGTTATTATTCTGGAACTTGCATTATCGCAATCTTTTTTTTCACAAATATTTTTTTCAAAGCCAAAGTCATCGGCGTTAGAAGTTCCACCAGAAAATTTCAAATCATAATCCCAGCGGCATGTGTGAGAACAGAAACCGCTTTGAGCACTTCTTCCTGTCAAAAGAGAACTCATCAGACAGCGACCGCTGTACGCAATGCACATCGCACCGTGAACAAACGCTTCAAGTTCCATATCAGGAACAGCATCTTTTATTTCTCTGATTTCTTTTAAGCTTGCTTCACGACCAAGAACGACACGATTAAAACCGAGGGACTTGTACATTTTAACCGCTTCTCTGTTAACGCAGCTTGCCTGTGTACTAACATGAAGAGCAGTATTCGGAAAGTTCTTCTGTAAAATAGGAACGATTCCAAGATCCTGAACGATGAAAGCATCAATCGGGTACTGTTTAAAATAATCGATGTCACGAATAAAGTTATCGATGTCCCTGTTGTGAAAACAGATGTTAAGTGCACAGTGAAGTTTGCGGCCTGGAAATTTATTTTTAAGTTCGATTACTTTTTTGTATTCGTCTTCGTAAAAATTATCTGCTTTTATTCTGAGAGAAAATTTTTTAAGGCCAATATACGCAGCGTCTGCTCCGTATGCATAAGCGTAATATAATTTTTCGACATTGCCTGCCGGTGATAAAAGTTCCATTTAACTATGCCTCTGAATTAAGACTTTTTTCGAGGAGAGGTGCACGAGTCAAAGTAAGTTCGTCAATTTTTTCTTCTTCGTATGTAATGAGTTTTCCGATTCGTTCGATAGCAGTGTGAGCTTCTTCGAGATATTCATCTGCCATCTGGAACATATACATCATGTCAGGACAGATATCAAGTTCACAACCGCATCCGGCGTCATGAAGATTTCTCTGAAACTGTTTTGCATCATCAAGAAGAATTTCTTTTTCACCAATCTGAATGTAAACCGGTGGAAATCCTGCAAGCTGTTCTTTAGTTGCAAGAACAGGAGATACAAGCGGATTTGAAAGATTTGTTTCGTAAGTATAAATGTCTGCACTTCGTCTGAGACAGTCACCTGACATTACTTCGTCATGAACTTTTTTCTCTGCGATGAGCGGAGAATCAGCTGTAAGATTTAACCAAGGTGAAAATAAAATTACACGGCTGATGCATTCACGATATCGTTCGCGAAGATTTAAAAGAAGTGCAAGTGCCATTGAAGCGCCTGATCCGTCTGCTGCGATGATGATTTCCGGCTGTTCAGGTTTTTTAGGATTTGCAGAATCAAGTGATCGGGCTACCTGCTCTTCTGTAAATACAGATCTGAATACGAGCTGAAGGTCTTCGATTCCATTTGGAAATGTGTATGTCGGAGCAAGGCGAAATTCTGGAACAACGATGCGGCATGAAGTTACGTTTGCAAGAGTTGCGCAGAATCCACGGTAAGCTTTTTTTGAACCGCCGACAAATGAGCCGCCATGAACATAAATCATGATTTTTTCAGTGGAGTAAACTTCCGGCATAAGTACATCGCAGGAAATGTTTGCATATTTGTGTTCCGTGCATTCTACGCGGTTAGGCAAAACAGGTTCATAGAATGTTTTTTCGATGTTTTTTCTGAATACATCAAGGTCCTGTTTTGTGGAATATACAAGAGTTTTTAATTTTTTTACTGCACTTTTTCTATCATGTGAACTGTTCATATTAATTTATAGTATAGCAAAGAATCCCCGTTTGTGCTATATTTTTGTACATGCCTATTAAGATTAAGTCAGATTTACCTGCAGTAAAAGTTCTCGAGAGTGAAAACATCTTCGTAATGACAGACGAACGCGCCGTAACACAGGACATTCGTCCGCTTAAAATTGCCATCGTCAATCTCATGCCTACAAAAGTTACGACAGAAACTCAGCTTTTACGACTTCTCGGAAACACACCGCTTCAGACAGAAATCTCACTTGTCCAGATGGAAGGACATGTTTCAAAAAATACTGGTGCCGATCACCTCGAAAAATTCTACATCAGTTCAAAAGATGTTTTTAAGCATAAATTTGATGGAATGATTATTACCGGCGCCCCTGTCGAGCAGATTGACTTTGAAAAAGTTGATTACTGGAAGGAACTCTGCGACATCATGGATTACGCAAAGACAAATGTTTACTCGACTCTTTACATCTGCTGGGGAGCACAGGCAGGCCTTTATCATCACTTTGGCATTCCAAAATATCCTCTCGATAAAAAAATGTTCGGTATTTTCAAAAACAGACGCTCGGCTGGTCCTGACCCGCTTCTCCGTGGATTTGACGACCGCTTTCCAATTCCACAGTCACGCCATACAACAATCAAAAAAGAAGACATCTTGAAACATGACGAACTCACAATCCTCGCAGAAAGCGACGAAATCGGACCGACAATCATCAAGACAAAAGATAACCGTGCAATTTTCATGACAGGCCATCTCGAATACGACACAGAAACACTCGCAACAGAATATTTCCGCGATATAAACAAAGGTCTCAAGATTGAAGTTCCACAGAATTACTTTCCATCAAACGACCCGACTAAAGAACCAGTTTCAAACTGGAGAAGTACAGCTCACCTCTTCTATTCAAACTGGCTCAACTATTACGTATACCAAGAAACTCCATTCAACTTCGTTTAGGAGATGTCATGACAATCAAATCTTTCAAGTCAGAAAATTTTGGAAAATCAAAATCAATTCGAGTTCCTGGCTCTAAAAGCCACACAATCAGAGCTCTCATTCTCGCTTCACTCTGTGACGGCGAAACAAAAATCTATAATCCATTGAAAAGCGAAGACGCACTTGCAACTGCTGCTGCTATCAAACAGATAGGGGCCGAAGTAAAATTTTTTGATGATGAAAACTACTGGCTTGTAAAAGGTGCCGGTGACAATCTTCATTTGCCTGAAAAAGAAATCGATGTTAAAAACTCAGGCTCACTCATGTACTTTCTCACACCAGTTCTCGCAACACTCGAAGGCCGCTGCGTAATCACAGGTGATGAATCAATTCAAAAGCGTCCTGTCGATCATCTCATCGATGCACTCTGTCAGCTTGGTGCAGATGCATTCTGTCAGAAAGAAAACAGTACAACTCCACCTTTTGAATTTACAGGTCCTATTTCAAACGAGCCTGTTTTATTCACAGAAGGAAAACTTTCTCAGTACATTTCAGGCTTCATGATGGCAGCAACACGAATGAACGGACTTACACAGATCATGCTTACAAATCCGCAGGAGACTCCTTACCTTTCAATGACAAAATACTGGCTTGATAAATACGGAGTTCAGTCTGTGATTTCTCCTGACTACAAATGCATCTGCATTTCAGGACCATGCAGACTCGATGCACAGGATGTCGTAATTCCATCTGACTGGGAAGCTGTAGCTTTTCCGCTTCTTGCAGCGATTTGTGCAAACGAAAAAATAATCGTAACTGATATTGATGACAGTGGAACTCAGGGCGACGAAAAGATTGTCGACATTCTCAAAGATTACGGCGCTGACATTGAGTGGAATAAAGAGAAAAGAATCATCGAAGTGAATAAAAACTGTAAACTTAAAGTCAGTGGTGAAAAGAAAATCATTTCGATGAGAGATTATCCTGACGCAATATGTGCACTCGCAGTCATCGCATCAATTGCAGAAGGCATTACAGTTTTCACAGACATCGACATCTGCCGCAAAAAAGAAACAGACCGCATCAAAGCAATGACAGAACTTTTATCATCACTCGGTGCAGACATCAAAGACAATGGCGATACACTCGAAGTAAACGGCCGCGGTCTTTCATCACTTCACGGCGGAAAAATCGACAGCTTCAAAGATCACAGAATTGCAATGAGCTTTGCATGCCTCGGACTTGCGTTTGAAAAAGATAATGCGATTGAAATCAAAGATGCTGAATGCTGTGCAGTTTCATTTCCAGAATTTTATGAAATCATGAACAGTGAGCTTGGTGCATCATTTCTGGCAGACTGATTCAATTAAATTGAGTTCACCGCGTTTTGCGTGATAGTCTTCTACGATTTGTGAGTATAAGATTTTTCTGCTTGCAGAATAATATGTAATCGTTACATCATATGTTCCGTCTGGAACAGTAACACCTGCAATGCAGACATTTCCAGGAAAATATCGGCACATTCTGACATCTGCTCTTTCTGTTGCTTCTGTTGCAATCTGAGAAGCAAAGCTCAATGCACCAAACAAAATGCTTTTATCTGAATTGCGTGATAATGCGGAGCTTGCAGATAAAATTCCAGAACCAGTTGCTTTTCCAATTGATCTTAACATCGTACGGCAATAAATTGAAGCAAAGTGCTGTTTATAAGTATCAGTAACTACGTTTTCAAGAGTTTCAATTCTTTTTAACGGAGCTTTGATTACTTCCCCAGTCTGTTTGTTTGTCATCACAACCTGAATTGCTTTAATGGAACTTTCACGATTTACCATCACTGGTAAAGCCAGTTTATAATATGCACCTCTAAATGGAATTCTAAGCACTTCTTCCTGTTTCATAGGACTGAATCCGATGAAAGTAATGAAATTAACTCTGGCTTTATCTTTTGGTGGTTCAATATCATCTTTAATGCATTCAGGAATATCAAAGTTATAAATTTCCTGCTGCATTGCAAATGCTTCCTGGATCTTTTTATAGTCAAGTTCTGCGTTAGATGTGTCACCTTCTGTTCTGTAAATCAAAAGACTTAAATATCGTGCAAAAGCACTGTTATGAAATTTTACTTCTGTATCAATATCAAAACGTTCGCCATCACCAAGTCTCTGTCGCTGTGACTGAAGAACCTCTTCATATTCAGTTCCAACAACCTTCATCTTGTTGTCAAAGCGTTTAATTTCTACCTCTGCATCATCAAACTTTTTCATATGAAGATAATTTAAGCACATGAAAATGTTTGTATAAATATTTTCAAAAGTTTCACCAGGATAATCCTGAACCGTGTCATTTACGATTCCAGTTCCGATTGCCTGCGTAATGCTCTTTGTAAATTTTTCTTCTATTTCTTTTTCAGCATTTGAAAGGTTTTCATTGCTTGCCTTAAAATCTCCTGCAAAATGTCTTAAGACACCCTGATCAAGATATGCAATAACTGTATCATGTTTTGTGTAATAATTTGCAGGATCAGAAGAAAGAGTATTTGCAGCAGAAGCATATTCATTATTACGAATATCAGAATCAACCGAACTAAAATCTACATCAGCCATTGTCCGGCACGAAAAAAATAAGATCGTTAAAAGAGAAAGTGAAAATAACTGTATTTTTAACTTTTTAACCATAAATTCTCTGACTAATTATTTAGACATCAAAACAGCAATCGTAACAGCATCTTTAATGATGTTGTCGATGATGCAGTACTCATTTGGCATGTGAGCTGTTTCATCCATCGTACTCCAGACAACACAGTCAAAGCCTTTGTTGCGAAGTTCAGCTCCAACTGTACCGCCACCGATTCCGATTACTTTTGAATCGATACCATGTGCTTCTTTAATGGAACTTGCTAGTAATGAAACTACTTTTGCATCTTTCGGTGTCGCACGTGACTCACCTTTCTGAAGTATTTTGTGACTTACTGTCACGCCAAATTCTTTTTCAACTTTTTTACAGATTTTATCAATTTCTTTCAAAACCTGGTCACACGAATAGCATGGAAGAATTCTTGAATCCATGCAAAAAACATCAGAACCAGGAATGATGTTAACGCCTTCAACATTTGATTTACGCATTGTAGGTTCAAATGTAGAATAGCTTGGTGTAAACATAGAATCTTTTTTGCTAAATTTCTTTTTAAGTTCTGAATTAAGTCGAACTGCAAGAGTACTTCCGGCAAGGCATGCGTTATGCCCTTCATCAGGTCGTGATCCGTGACACTGTTTTCCGTTTACAGTAAACTCAAGCCACATGATATTCTTTTCTGCAACTTCGATTGTCTCACCTTTTGGATCTCCTCCATCAGGAATAATAATCAAATCGTCTTTAGAAAAAAGTTCTCTATGATTTTCAAGAAGCCAGATGATTCCATATTTACTGCCGACTTCTTCATCTGCTGCAAATAAAAGTTTTACAGTGTGAGCAGGCTTTACTCCGTTTTTAACATAAGACCATGCGGCAGCAAAAGCCGAAACAAGTCCCTGCTGGTTATCTTCTACTCCGCGGCCAAAAAGTTTTCCGTCTTTTTCAACGACAGTCCACGGATCAGTATTCCATAAAGATAAATCTCCTGTCGGAACGACATCAAGGTGAGCCATTACCCAGATTGAATAATCATTTGATTCGCCTTCGATTGTTGCGATGAGATTTGGTCTGATCTGATTTTTTGCACGCGAGTCAGGTGCATCGTATCGTTTAAGATTTGTAATGCCGTGTTCTTTTAAAAATGACTGCAATGCTTCACATTTTTCAAGTTCACCGTCGCCACCGTTTTCCGGTGCAAGAGCTTTATGTGATGTCAAAAGAGTTTCAAGCTTTACATATTCTGCTCTGTTTTCTGAAATGAATGTTTTTAATGTTTCAATATTGCCAGTCATTTTAAATTCCACTTAACTATAAACTGATTATTTTTTAAGATATTTTTTATAAGCCTTGTATGTTGAATCAATCAATGTATCAACATCAGAGTACTTAGCCTTCCATCCGAGAAGCTGTTCTGCTTTCTTTGCAGAAGCAACGAGGGTCGCAGGGTCACCAGCACGTCGTTCAACATAATCAGCAGGAATTGAATGACCTGTAATTCTTCTTGCAGCTTCTACCATTTCTGTAACTGTAGTACCTGTTTCACTTCCGAGGTTTACTGTAAGGCTTTCATTTTTAGAAGTGATATATTCGAGTGCTTTAACATGTGCTGATGCAAGATCGTTAACATGAACATAGTCGCGGATACAAGTTCCGTCGCGAGTATCATAATCGTTTCCGAAGATTTTCATTTTTTCACGCATACCGCATGCAACTTCCATTACGATTGGAAGAAGGTTTGCCGGATTCTGTTCGAGGCCGTACAAAATTCCATCAACATCATAACCTGCAGCGTTGAAATAACGCAAAGCTGCAAACTTAAGACCTTTAAGCTTGTTATACCATCCCATAAACTCTTCGATTTTGAGTTTTGTAAATCCGTAATAGTTTTCAGGATTTTTTGGATGATCTTCATCAATAGGGAGATACTGTGGTTCACCGAAGACTGCAGCGCTTGAAGAGAAAACCATGTACTTGCAGTCATGTTCAACTGCACTGTTGAGAATGTTCAATGTTCCCGTAATGTTGTTTACAGAATATTTTTCTGGTTTGATCATTGATTCTCCAGCTGCCTTGAATGCTGCAAGGTGAATGAATGCGTCAAAACCTTTTGAAAATGCTTTGTCGAGATCTTTTTTCTTAAGGATATCGCCTTTGATGAATCCGTTTTCTTTGAAAAGATTCTGTTTGAGTCCCGAAGAAAGGTTGTCAAAAACTGTAACTTTGTGGCCTTTTGCCATTAATTCTTTTACAACGTGACTTCCGATATATCCTGCACCGCCAATTACGAGTACTTTCATAGTATTACCTCATGTTTTAATAATTTGACACTTATTATAGCACAAAGTGATACTTTTGAAAATGACGGAATCAAGGTTGAGTCAAGTGGAATTTAATAGTCTTCTGGCAGCTCTGCGTTTGGGTTATATTCTTTTAATACGAAAATCTGCGGGTCGCTGTCGAGAGGACCGTATGTCCAGGATTCGCATATTTCATCTGATGATTCTGTAGGTATCTTATAGTGAAATATTGTATTTGTCTTAAAGTCATAAAACTTCTTTTCAAAATTATCATCATCTATTTCATCACTTTCATCATATCCATAAACTTCTGTCTCTGCAAAAATATACATTCTTGCATCTTTTACAGTATAAAGATGAAGCATCTTATTTTGAACAACATAGCCAATGTCATTAACATATCCATGTTCTGTAATAGCAATGAGAGGATATTCTTTTTTTGATTTTGAATCTGAATAATACTTTATCTGAATATCCTGAATACCATTTTCATAAACACGACTTCCAGGTAAAAACAATTCTTCGCTTTTACCATTGCCGTCAACAAAATTTAATTTATATATTTTTTGTTTTTCTCCGCCAGGTTCCATCATTGTAATATTAATTTTTGATTTTACAACATTGCAGTAATTTTTTTCATCATATTGTTCAGTCTGATACCATACATTGGC
>JAGHSB010000017.1 GCA_018066075.1 Candidatus Treponema scatequi | reverse complement strand
CAATGTATTAAAAAATATACACTAAAATTCATTTTTGAGATTTGCTATAACAATTTTTTCCTATCATGCAAAAAAAGTGTTATACAAAAGGTTACAACTGTGCCAAAATCTCTAAAAAAATTTGATTTTTTTTGAAAAATTCAACTTAAATCTCTAAAAAGTCTACTTTTTGAGACGGAATATCGATGTTTGAAGCCCTTACAGTTACTTTTTCATTCAATTCAAGCTGTCTTGAAGGGATCATAAGTGTCTGCTGTGCCAGAGATGGTATCATAAATACGCCTTCGCGGCCCTTCTGCTCGACAAAAATGGCTTCTCCGGTCCAGTCAGGGTTCTGCAAAAGGTAAACGAGAGTCCAGTGCATGTTGCTTTTTCTTTCGACTTTCTTGCATGCAATTGCAGCTTCGTCTCCAGCGCTTATTCTTTCGAGCATTGTATTTTTGTCGATTAATTCGCGGCCGTCAAGAAAGGCTCTGAGCTGTTCGTGTGCAATTAAGTCTGAGTAGCGGCGAAGCGGGCTTGTTACCTGGCTGTACATTCCGATTCCGATTCCGGCATGAGATGAAGGTGTTACGCCTACGCTTCTTTTGTGCATTGATTTTACCATCTTAAAGTCGCCAGCAAGTCCCTCAGGAAGTTTAGATGGAATGTCCGGAGCTTCCTGGCTCACATAAGGAAACGGTATCTGATTTTCAAACGCAAAGTGTGCAGCGCCCTCACCTGCTAAAAGCATCATCTCACGAATGACTCCCGCAGATTCAAATTCCACTATCGGAGTAATAGAAACTTTTTTTGTTTCTGGATCAACCGTAATGTGAACTTCCGGAAAGTTGATGTTTACGGCGCCGTTTGCATTTCTTCTTGCTTCATTCTTTTTTGCAATTTCAAAAAGAGGTTTGAGCTCCGGGCTTTCTTTTCTCTGATCGGCTTCTTCGTAAGTGATGCACTCAACATCAATCGAAGTTTTGAAAACTTTGCATTCTTTAATTGCACAGTTGTCATCAAGCAAAAGTCTGAAAGACAAAGCAAGGCTGTTTCTTTTAAGTCCGAGCGCATAATCACTCAAAGACTGTTCTGCAAGCATTCGGCTTGCACCTTCTGGAATATATAAAGTCGCACCACGGTCACGCGCAGTTTTATCAATTGAACTGTCAGGCATTACTGTACTTGCCGGGTCTGCAATGTGAACCCAGAGATAAGTTCCGTCAAAGCCGACAGCATCATCAGGGTCGCACGACCATTTGTTGTCGATTGCGTAAAAAGTTCCGTCGACATGAAGACGCTCTTCTTCTGGAGGAGATGCAAGTCCCTCTTTTGCAGACTGAACTGAAAGTCCCCATCTGAACGGATACGGATTTCTCGTGTAGTCCCAGATACCTGTGTCTATCAAAAGCTTATGTGCCTTTTCAACATCCTGAGAAAAACCTGCATCGGAAAGTGTCTTTGATTTATCTGTCTTTCCAAGGGCAAACGCTTCTACGTCTCCCATGTAAATTGAATCTTCAGGATTTAATTTTTTCTGCTTTAATCTCTTGAGAAATGCTTCTCTCTCTTCTGCTTCGCGAGCTTTTGCATTCTGTTTGTTTGAAAGTTCTTCGATTTCTTCTTTCTTTCGTGGAATAAACGAAAGAGGATTTTTCTCATCATTCTGACCAAACTCTAATGAAGAAGAAAGCGTGCTGTAGAAATTCCACGCGAATAAATCTTTATATGACGAATCAACAAGTTCTGCGAGATCTAAAAAACTGATTGTTTCATTTGAAGTGCTTTCATCGCTTGTCAAAAGTTCCCATGCCTCTTTGATTTTTTCTGAGAGCTTTTCATCGTTCTGTTTGATAAGAGATTCGAGGCTTATCTTTTCAGGGTTTTCATTTTTTGAAAGCAATATGATGTCTTTTTCGCGAACTTTCTGTTCTGAAGGTAAAAATCCTTTTGAGCCGAACTTTTCGATATTTTCTTTAGTAAGCGCAAACGGACAGAAAGAAATCAGGTATTTGTCACCGTCAATATCTGTTACTGTGGCTATCTGGTTTTTATACAATACAATCGCGTTTTTTCTAATCATAGAAAAAAATATATCATAAAAACAATGGTAAGTACACAAAAAAAATCCCTTCAACCATACAGACATCCCTTCAAAACCCGCGGGCCCTGAAGGGATGTCTGTTAAGAAGAGATAAAAAAAACGAGCCCCGACGGAGCTCGTTTATAAAACAAGACTAGGAAAGAAGGTTAATTACCATTCTTTTTTGATGTCTTCAACGATGTTAATTTCACCTTCTTCACATGAGAAGAACTTTGCTTTATCCATGTTAGGGATAAGGTTTACTGTTTCACCAAGACGGAACTGTACGTTAGCATGTGTTTTAGCAATGAGGTTCTGTCCTTTGTTTGTTGTGAGGAAGAGGTGTGTTTCAGCACCGAGTGGTTCTTTGTTAGAAATCTTCATCTGCATAGCATCTTTTGAAGGTTTTTCTGAGTATTCAACGTCTTCTGGACGAATACCGAACCAAACTTCCTTTCCAACGAAGTCTTTAAGTTTTTTCTGGTGGTCAGCGATAGGAGTTACATCAAATGAACCCTCTTCACATACGATTTTTCCACCTTTTTCAAGAACTTTAACTTTGAGGAAGTTCATTGGAGGTGTTCCGATGAATCCTGCTACGAATTTATTGATTGGGTTGTTGTACAAGTACAATGGAGCACCGATCTGCTGGATAACACCGTCTTTCATTACAACGATTTTATCACCGAGAGTCATAGCTTCGATCTGGTCGTGTGTTACGTAGATCATTGTAGCCTGAAGTCTGTTGTGAAGTGATGCAATTTCAGAACGCATTGTTACACGGAGTTTAGCATCAAGGTTTGACAATGGTTCGTCAAACAAGAATACTTTTGGATTACGAACGATAGCACGTCCTACAGCAACACGCTGTCTCTGTCCACCAGAGAGAGCCTTTGGTTTACGTGTAAGATACTGTTCGAGGTCGAGCTGTTTAGCAGCTGCTTTAACACGACGGTCGATTTCGCTCTTGTCCATTTTGCGGATCTTAAGTCCGAATGCCATGTTGTCATATACTGACATATGTGGATACAAAGCGTAGTTCTGGAATACCATCGCGATATCACGATCTTTTGGTGGAACTTCGTTCATCTCTTTTCCGTCGATGAAGAGTTTACCTTCAGAGATATCTTCGAGACCTGCGATCATACGAAGAGTTGTTGATTTACCACAACCAGATGGTCCTACGAAAACACAGAATTCTTTGTCTTCGATTGTGATGTTGGAATTAGTTACTGCACGAACACCGCCGTCGTAGATCTTTCCAATACCTTTAAGTTCTACTTTAGCCATTATTGGCCTCCCATTTTTGACCCTTTTCGGAGTCGTTTATATTATTAAACCTATTTTACGATAGTTTATTCCATAAGTCAAACGAATTTTGAGAAAGTTCTTAATTTTTTGGTGGAATTTAGGCGCGCGGCTGCCTATTTTTTCTGGACGATGAGGACTGCAAGGTCGCGGCTTGAAGGGACGCCATTTGTATAGTTCTGGAACATATTTAGTATGTATTCGAGGCGGGTTAACGAAGTTCCACTGCCCGACTGCTTGAAAGCCTGCTGGATTCTGAGGGCTGAAAAAGGTTCCTGCTCTGGGTTTGTGAAATTTTCGAAAGTTCTTGAATATAAAATTACGGCGTCTCCGCTCTGCATTGAAAATCCGATTCCGGAAACGGAAAATTCAGAAGATTTGAGTTTTACCGGAATTGAGACGCCTGTTTTTGATACGCGATAAAACGGCGTCGTGTGGCTGCTGTTTACATACTCTACTCTCGCGTCTGTAAATCTCAAAAGCGAGCCGTTAAGTGAGTTTCCTGTGGAATTTTCTTCTGCGACTTTCTGATTAATTTTTTCGATTACTTTTGTAAGCGAAAGTTTTTTTGATTCGTTGAAAGTTTTGCCTGCAAGCTGTTTTGCAAGCATAGTGAGGTTTGTACTCGACATTTCATTTTTTGCAGTTTCAAAAATTGCAAGACCTGTAAGCTTGTTGTCTTCTGTAAAAATATCGTACATGAGTTCTTTTGCACCTCGTGAAGAATTAAAAAAGTATGCAACCTGAAAGTTTTCTGTATCGATAACCTTTGGAACGATTCTTGAAAATCCTGACTGATCTGATGACTTTACAGGTTTTAATTCCTTTAGCTTTTTAGAAGAAAGCACAAAGAAAATAAAAATTAAACAGATCGGAAAACTGTAAAACGAAAGAATCGGAATAAAAGTAAACTTCATTCCAAACTGAAAGAATAAATCGAGAATGATGAAAGCCGGTACAACAATTGAACAGTAAATGATTTTATGAGCATACTCTTTGTCTTTCTTGAAAAAGTATCTGACAAAGAAAATATAAAGCCACAGAATTACAGCCGGAAGAAGAAGATTGAATACTAAAGAGTAAACAGGATAATTAATCTCTTCATATTTTACGAATGGAATGCTGCTTATGAAAAAGTAGCTTAAATTGACTGCAGTTAAAAAAGAAATGATGCTGTAAAATACAAGTTCCACTCGATTATAAAATTTTGAAATCTCACATACAAGAAATATCGAAGTAAAAAGCAGTATCACTGCAAGTGCAAAATAAATAAGCTCACTCGTAAACTTATCAATGACAAATGCACTTCTCGCTTCTTTGTAATAAGAAATAAAACCATTCTTCTTGAGATATCCGTGACTGCCGACTTTGACTTCGACGATAATCGTATTTACACCCGGAACAAGAAGTTCTTCTGCAATCTCGTAAAAACGAGGAACATTAAAATTTAAAGTGCTTCCGATGAGATAATGGTTTATGTAAGTTTTGTCAGAGTCAGCGATGTGACCAAGGTAAATTGAAATATCTTCTTTCTGAAGCTCAAGTGGAATGATGAAATCTTTTTTGAGCCAGACGATTTTTGATTCGCTAAAATCTGAATCATGTTTGAAAATAGATTTTTTCGGAAAAAGGTCTTCGAGATGATTTAACGATGAGTCAGGTAAAAGTTTAAAGCTTGAGTCATCGCGGTCAGGATTTACAGTCGAATACTGCCATCCGGAACCGAGGTCGATTTTAACGGCTTCTTTTTTTGAACATGAAGAAAAGAGAGATAATAATAGAAGATAGATAAACACTCGAAACCGAAATTTCATGATTTTAAGTATATTCTATTTGCATAAATTATGTCAATTTTGATGTGTCTATTCCAAAATATTTTCTAATTTGTTATATTTTGTAAAGTTTTACTTTATTTACACAAAGATTGCAGTTTGGTAAAATTCCACTTAAATTGATATTTTAAGGAGCTGCCAGATGGCTAAGATTTTAGACTGGAACAAATATATAAAAAAATCGCGCGAAGTTGTCCGAGAAGGCTGTGTTTTGCTTGAAAACAACGGCAGAGTCTTACCGCTCAAAAAAGGATGCCGCGCTGCCGTTTTTGGCCGCATTCAGTATAACTATTACAAAAGTGGAACTGGCTCGGGCGGAATGGTAAACGTAAACAAAGTTTATGGAATTACCGAGGGCTTGAAGCTTTCTGAGAGCGTTGTTGTAGACAGTGAACTTGAAAATATTTACGCAGAATGGTTAAAGGACAATCCATTTGTTGTTGGCGAAGGATGGGGCGCAGAGCCCTGGTGTCAGAAAGAAATGCCTTTGACAGACGAGCTCTGCAAAAAGATGGCAGCACAAAATGATGTTGCCCTCGTAATCATCGGAAGAACAGCCGGTGAAGACAAAGACAACTTCGAAGGAAAAGGCTCATGGTTTTTAACAGACGAAGAAACTGACATGCTTAAAAAAGTAAGGGCTGCATTTGATAAAGTTGTAGTTGTCCTCAACACAGGAAACATCCTCGACATGAACTTTGTAAAAGATCTTGAAATCGATGCAGTATTATACGCATGGCAGGGTGGAATGATCGGCGGTCTTGGAATTGCAGACATTTTGACTGGTGTCGTAAGCCCTTCAGGAAAACTCTGTGATACGATTGCAAAAAACATCTCCGACTACCCTTCTTCAAAAAACTTCGGTGACGAAATTGAAAACGTATACGCAGAAGACATCTATGTCGGCTACAGATATTTTGAAACTGCTGCAAAGAACGCAGTTTTGTATCCGTTTGGCTACGGACTTACTTATTCAAAATTTGATTTCGATTCTGAATACTTTGAATACAATGCAGCAAAAGAAATTCCTGAAGTGTCATTTGACGTAATCGTTCAGAATACGGGCGACTTTAAGGCTAAAGAAACAATTCAGGTTTACGTAAAGCAGCCTCAGGGCAAACTCGGAAAGCCGGAACTCGTACTTGCAGACTTTAAGAAAACAAGAGAATTAAAACCAAACAAAATAGAAAAACTTTCTTTCAACTTTGATCTTACAAGATTCCGTTCTTTTGATGACACGGGCGTTACAGGAAACATCGACTGTTTTGTCTGCGAAAATGGAAAATATGAAATCTTTGCCGGAAACACCATCAGAAATCTTTTCAAAGTCGGAGAGTTTTCTCTTGATAAGACAATCGTTCTCGAAAAAGTTTCTGACGCATTAAAACCTGTTAAGTCTTTTGAAAGACTCAAGGCAAAAAATGACGCAGACGGAAAGATTGTTTTTGAAAATGAAAAAATCACAGCAGCCGTTCCATATCAGAACAAGCATCGCGAAGAAGAACTCAAAAAGATAAAAGACTTTACAAAATTGCCAGGTCTCGACAAAGAAGTAGTTTCAATTGTTGAAAAACTTGAAGACACAGACCTCGAAGTTTTGATGCGCGGCGAAGGAATGGGAAGCCCGAAAGTAACTCCAGGAACAGGCGGTGCATTCGGCGGCGTATCAGACAGCCTCAAAGAAAAAGGAATCCCAGTTGCGTGCTGTACAGACGGACCTTCAGGAATCAGAATGGACTCAGGTGCCCAAGCATTCAGCCTGCCAAATGGAACACTTGCAGCATGTACTTTCAATCCAAAGCTCGTCGAAGAACTTTATGAATACCTTGCACTCGAAATGCTCTACAACAAAATCGAAGTTCTCCTCGGTCCTGGAATCAACATCCGCCGTCATCCGCTCAACGGACGCAACTTTGAATACTTTTCAGAAGACCCTTATCTTTCAGGAGTCTTTACAGTTTCAATCATCAGAGGACTTGCAACACAGAATGTTACAGGTTCATTAAAGCATTTCTGCTGCAACAACCAGGAAAAAGGAAGAAGAACAAGCAACTCTACAGTAAGCGCAAGAGCACTCCGCGAGATTTATTTTACTCCTTTTGAAATGGCAGTAAAAAACGGCGCAAATGTCATCATGACATCTTACGGTTCTGTAAATGGAATGTGGACAGCCGGAAACTTTGATCTTGATACTTTAGTCTTGAGAAAAGACTGGGGCTTTGACGGTATTCTGATGACAGACTGGTGGGCAGTTGCAAACGAAGAAGGAAAAGAACCGGAACAGGCAAATGTTGCACAGCAGATGAGGGCTCAGAACGATTTATACATGGTAGTTCCGGAAGCAATCTACAATACAAAAAATGACAATACACTCGCCTCTCTCCAAGCCGGAACAATCAGTCGCGATGAAGTTTTAAGAAGTGCATACAACATCATCAAGTTTGTAAAAAAGTCTAACGCACAAAAAAGAAATGACGGCAAATGTCCGAAAGTAAAAATTACTCACAGACCTCAAATGGCAATGGATAAATCCGCAGACAAAATCGTTTACTACGACCTCTACGACGGACTTACAATTTCTATGAAAGATGTAGACACTTCACGCGGAAATTCATTCGGATTTGGAGTTTCTAATAAAGATGAATCAAAATACAGAATGGAACTTATCGGAACTGCAAACGGAAACGAAGTTGCACAGATTAACGTCAGCCTTTTGTGGAACGGCGTTCACATCTACACATTCGCATTTACAGGAAGCGGCGGACAGGAAGTCAAAGACAAAATTGAGTTCCAGCGACAGCTTCCGAGATATTTAATCTTGAGTCTGTTCTTTGCTCAGAGCGGTCTTAAATTAAAAGAGATTAAGTTTACAAAGATTGGATAAATAAAAAAAGTCAGACATTCGTCTGACTTTTTTTGTGTCTTATGCTTTAGATTTGCATGTTATGCTCTGACTGTGATTGTCGTGATTCCCAGTTTTACGTAGTTGAATACTTTCTGAATCATCTGAGATGCGTACTTGAGAGGATTTTCACGGATCTTGGCTTCTTCTTCTTCGATTTTTAAGAAGAGTCCGTCGAGGGCTTTCTGTGTTGCATATTTTGCAAGGTTTACTTCTACTTTCGGGCAAGGTTCTTTCTGTCTTGCAAGTCTTGCAATCTGATTAGGATATTCACCGTATTTGTTGTAAGTTGTTACAAGAGTTGTCCACGCCTGGTTTGCAGAAACATTCATTACGAGAGGCTTGTCTAAAACTGTATTAATTTTCGGTGAATAAAGTGCAACAAGCTCATCATAGCATTTATCCTTGAGATACTGAGTTGCTGCATTTTTTGATCCCGTTACGATTTTGATTCCGTCGATTACAGTCATGCCTTTGATGGCTTTTACGAAAATTGAAACTGTATCTTTTGCTGCTTCTTCTGCTGTACGGTTTAATCTGAGGACAACATCGTCAACGAGATTCTGGCCTTTCGGGAGCTTTGTAAGTACATTGAGAATTGGTTCTGCTTCTGGTGGAAGTAAAATCTTAATTGCCGCATTTTTGAAATAGGCATCTTTTTGAGAAAGCTGAGTCGAAGCAAATTTAATTCCTTCTTCGAGTGCATCTTTCATAGCAGATACGGCTTCATCATTTGTATATGCCGGAACCTGTTTTGTCTTACCGCTTCCTGAGTGATCTCCTGCAATTGACAGTAAGTCACTTGCGATTTCATGTATATCTGAAACGCATGATGTAAAGCATAAACAAGCTACAATAATTAAAAGGGATCTGATTTTTTTCATTCCACTCTCCTTCAAAAACAAATAGATTTATAT
>JAGHSB010000130.1 GCA_018066075.1 Candidatus Treponema scatequi | reverse complement strand
CCAATATCTATTACTCTATAATCAACCTGAACATCTTTACTTTCACCATTATATTCATCATCACCATCAAATTCTTCATGAGCAATTGTTCTTAAAAGAAAATAATCACCTTTTTTTTCCTGCCAGGTTCCAAAAGCGCCAGCACCTCTTTCTTCTACACAGCAACTAAAACTTCCATCAACATTAAAATCATATAGCAATGAGGGAGTATACTCGTCTTTTTCTACCGAACGATATTGTCTTCCTGCAAAATAATTTCCAAAATCATGTTTTTTAAAATATTCCCACAAAAAACAATCAGGATCAGTCGAAGCAAAATTTGCATTAATATAACCATATCTACTTTTGGCATCTTTCCACATATAACGAGGAAGAAGTACAAAATAGAAAACATCTGCTCCTCTTCTTTGAATGCCGAATGTTTTTAATTTTATATATGGATTGATTGAAAGTTTTATATTTGTTTTATATGCAAAGATTGCCATAGCACCAGTATCCATATCGTTCACATATACCCATCTTGTTTTTACCGGATTGTCTTTTTCGGGATCACAGGCATCTTTATCAAAATAAACTTCTTCTGAATAATCAGGACCAGTATATTCTTCTTCTTTTTCTTCTGTTTCAACAGATACTGATTCTTCAGAATCTTCAAGTTCTTCAACTGAAACTTCTTCTTTTTTCTTTCCACAGCTGAATAAAATCAAAGAAGCCAGTAAAATGAATAAAACTTTTTTCATAATCATCTCCTGCTAAAAAAACAGCCGGCATTTTTAATCGCCGGCTGCATTTATTTAATAATCAAACATTAACCGATTTCTGAGTTTAATGCTTTTTCTGTCTTAAGCTCTTTTCCGTCTGCAAGAAGTTTCTTTCCTGCAATCTGAACAAAACCGTCTTTAGCTTCAATTGCTACGCTGAAAAAGTCATCGCCTGTAATCTGTTCTTTCTTTACTGCATTTACATCAGCGCCTTCAAGAACAACTTTCGTTCCAGGTGCTGCCCATGATGCGTCTAATACTTCGACACAATCTTTTCCGTCAGCATCTTTATAGTCACCGGCTAAAAGCATACCGCGGCTTTCAACACCACGCATAGTTCTAGGTGCAAGGTTTTCTGCGATAATTACATGCTTTCCGAGAAGTTCTTCTTCTTTAAGATACATGCGCAAACCAGACTGAATTGTACGAGGTGTTCCGCTTCCGTCATCAAGAGTTTCGATGTAGAGCTTTTCGCCTTCCGGGTTTGGTTTGATTGCAGTAATCTTTGCAATTGTAAGGTTGATATTTTTGTTGAAGAACTCAATCTGCTGTTCTGGAGTTAGAGCTGGCTTTGGTTCTTCCTTTTTCTTTTCTGCTTTTTTAGCTTCTTTTTCTGCCTTTTTCTGCTGAGCTCCTGAGAACTTTTCGCGGAATGCAAGCATTGTCTTCTGGTCGAGAGGTTTAAAGTAAACTTCTGTTGGTCCAACTTTATCAAGACCTTCTGTTTTTCCGAGGTCTGCCCAAGTCATGCCTTCAATTGCAGGAGTTCCGATCTTTGTTTCAGAAATTGATTTTCCAAAGTAAGAAGCGATTGTCTGTGTGTACTGCGGCATGTATGGATTCATCATGATCATGAGGTCTTTGATTACATAGCACAAGTTATGAATGAGTTTGGCGCAGGATGCAGGATCTGTTTCGCGTGTCTTCCAAGGTTCTGCAGCTTGGAACTTTTTATTACAGATGTCTGCAATTTCAAAGCACTGGTGGAACGCATCTTTAAGATTTGCCCATTCAAGATTTTCTGTAATCTTTGCTTCAAGGTCTTTAACCTGAGCCCAGAGTTCTTCATCAACAGGTGCGTCAGGAATAATTCCATCAAAATATTTATTTACAAAAAGCAATGTTCTGTTTACGAGGTTACCGAGGTTTCCGATGAGTTCTGAATTCATCTTTTCCATGAAGTCTTTCCAAGTAAACTGGAAGTCCTGTTTTTCCGGTCTGTTGTAGAAAATATAGAAACGCCATGCATCAGCCGGAATTCCGCTTTCGATTGCATCTGTTCCGAATACTCCGACACCGCGTGACTTTGAGAACTTTGTATTTTCATAGTTCATGTATTCTGTTGAACTCATGTGATAGAGTTTTGTCCAGTTGTGTGGTGAACCTAAAAGTGTACATGGGAATACTACTGTGTGGAACGGAATATTGTCTTTTCCGATAAACTGGAAAAGATCTACATGTTCTTTTGTTTTTCCTTCTTCCTATTCTTCAGGGAGCCACAATGACTTCCAGTCAAATGTACCGCGTCCTGATTTTGCAAGTTCGTCTGCAAGCTGTTTTGTAATTGAAAGATATCCGATTGGTGCGTTGAACCAAACGTAGAATACTTTGTTTTCGTATCCTTCTTTTGGAACCGGGATTCCCCATTTAAGGTCGCGTGTAATTGCCCTTTCGTTGAGTCCGTCACGAATCCATGCTTTTGTAATGTTGATTGCGTTGTCAGCCCACTTTCCTTCGACTGATGTTTTTGTCATCCAGTCGTTGAGCTTGTCAGAAAGTTTCGGGAGGTCGATGAAGAGATGTTTTGTTTCACGAACTTCTGGTGTTCCGCCGCAAGTGTGACATTTAGGATCTTTTAATTCTGTAGGATCCAAAAGTGAGCCACAGTCGTCGCACTGGTCACCGCGCGCTTTAGTTGATCCGCACTTTGGGCAAGTTCCATCTACATAACGATCTGCAAGAAAGCGGTTGCACTTAGGACAGAAAAGCTGGTTGTTTACATGTTCTGTGATAAGGCCTGCTTTATCGAGGTCGTTGAAGAGGTCCTGTGTAATTTCTGTACACTGCTCGTTTGATGTGCGTCCAAATTTATCAAAGTTAATGTGGAACCATTTATAGATTTTTGTGTGTTCCTGGTAATAGTGATTGCAGAGCGAACGAGGATCTTTTCCTTCTTCGAGTGCTTTTGTTTCTGTGGCAGTTCCGTATTCGTCTGTTCCACAGATATACAATGTGTCATAACCGCGGTTGCGGCAGAAACGTGCAAAAACATCTCCGGAAAGCATCTGAATAAGATTTCCGAGATGTGGAATATTGTTTACGTAAGGTAAAGCGGATGTGATTAATCTTCTATTCATAATGAAACATTATAGTTTTTTGCGGCGTTTGTTTCAATTAGATTTGGAAGTTTATTTTTTGCGTTTATTTGATGTGATTGTGAGATTGATTGTCTTTTCCATTTCCATGTCGGCTGAAAGATCTACGTCCCAGGCGAGAGACATTGAGAGCGTTCTTCCAGCAGGTTCGAGGTTTGTGGAATTTGTTTTCTGGCGCATCAGTGTAACCGGATATGAAACGAGGTTTGCCATTTCGTTCGGTTCGAATGTGAATACGACGTTGTTTGTGACATCTGTAAGCTGGAACGCATTTACATTTTTCATAAATTCTAGGCTTTCAGGTGTCTTTTCTTCGATCTGGTCATCGTTAACGACATCGATTTTATATGTGTCAAACTTGTCAGAACTAAAGTCAGTCTGTGCAAAGTTTGATTCAACTACAAATTTAGCTTTGAGTGCAATCGGACTTGTGTTTTTAAGTATGTACTGAACCATGATTCCGTTTGAAGTTATGATGAACTTTTTGCGGAGTCTGATTGTCTGGTCCAGGCCCGGAAAGTGGGAATTTGTTTCGAGGCAGACTTCTTTTTTGTTTGCGTTGTACATTACTTCTTTGTAGATGTTGTTTGAGAATACTCCGTTTTTGCAAGGAAGTCCCTTGATGTAATGATTGTATTCTTCTGGTTCGAAAAGATGGTCTACAAAGATTCCCTTTTCATAATTGTCATTGCATTTATCAAGAGGAGTTACGCGAGACATGTTGTCAGCATAGTTTCCTGATTTTTTCATTACGTCGAGTTCGAAAATACAGCCGCCGCGCGGATTGATACAGGCATTAAACTTGTCCATTCTGCAGAGGTATTCGTTAAATCCGTCACAGTTGTAATCATAGCTTGTTACAGATTCGTGGAACTCCTCACATTCGCGGACGAGTTTTTCGGCATCTGTCAATTTGCGGTATGCGTTCTGTCTTTCCTGGCTGTTTACCAGAATTCCACTTGATTTACAAACATACGCGTCACCTGTCTGAGAAGCCCACAAATATTCACGCGCAGTTTTCTTTCTCATCTTGTCGCCTTTGCACTGATTAACGAGAAGAGAAACGAAAATCATTCGGTTATAAAGTGCCTGACTTCTTTTGTAAGTCTGCATGAAGTCGTAAATATTTACAGATGAGTTTGCCTTGATTTCTGTCTGCTTGTAAGGTTCGAGAGCCCACTTTGCAATTTCGGCACTGATACCTGCATGAATATAAGATGGAACAAACGAACTTGAATCTTTAATGCAGTTTGCCGGAAGATCAAGTTTGATGAGGTCTGAATATTTTGTATTGATTAGATTCATGAAATCTTCAAGCCATTCTTTCTGCAAGAAGACATCCATTGATTCTTTAACCATTGGAATTGTAATAATTCTGTCACTGTCAGAATATTCTGAATCTGTTTTTGAAGCTTTATCAACTACACTTTTAATTCTCTTGATAAAGTTATCAGGTGTTTCATTTTTCTGAGGAACAAATTCTGTATTCAATGAAATTACTTTCAAAGATTTTCCGCGGTCAGAAACGATGAGTGGAAGATAAACATTTTTTTCTTTTGGAAGCAATGATGTATCAAGTTCTACATATTCCATTCCGCAAGTTTCAAAAGATGTAACGAGCGACGGGTCCCAGGCACTTGCGCAGAGCACTACTCCGCGAGGACGCTTTCCGAGTGCTTTTCTGATAGTGGAACTTAATAATTCGACTTGTCCTGTTCGATCAAGCGGAAACAGAATTGGAAATACTGGATTATAGTAACCGCCTCCGAGAAGTTCGATCTGTTTGCGGTTGTAAAGTTTTCTTAAGATTTCGATAAATTCAGGATTCTTCTGTTTGATTAAATCAAATTGAGTTCCTGTGAAATATAATGAAAATGGAATTTCCGGATGAGCATACAGATATGTTCCAAGCGGTTTATAATAATTTTCATAAACCGACTTATAATCTGTGTTGTCGATAAAACTACTGGAGCCTGTTGTAAACTGGAGACAAAATTTTAGAATACTCATTCGCTGATAAACCTATTTTAAATAATTTTTTTTACTCTACTTGCTTTTGAATATTCTATAACAAGATTTCCAAAATTTAAAGTTCTTTTGTTCAGGAATTTCAATTTTCTGTGCTTTCTGGCACATACTGCAGCTTGTAAGGCTGTTGTCACCTGCATTGCAGAGCTTAAATTCTGTGTTATTTTTGATGATATTTCTGTCGTAAAGCTTAATAAGGTCTTTAGGACAAGAAGAAAGACATTCACCGCAACCACAGCAGTTGCTTGTAATTACTGCCGTACCGTGCTTGATTATGATGGCTTCCTGAGGACATTTGTTGATACAGTCACCGAAACCGATACAACCAAACTTACAGTCGTTAGGTGTTTCATAAATTGAGTGAAATAAAATACAGCTTTTGATTCCGTTGTAAGAAAGTCTTTCTTTATCAAAACTTCTGTTCGGATTGCACAAAATTACTGCCATCTTGTCAGAAACAGCGACTTTCTTTTCAGAATCGTTGCCGACATAATTAAGTTCCACTTCTGAAAAAAGAGGATCTTTGTTTTCTACAGTCTGACTTTTTAATGCCGGGATAAACGAGCCATAAATAAAATACAAAATAAATGAGGAAACAATAATGAATAAAAGAACAAGTAAAATGCGTAAAATCATTTAATTACCCCGCTGTTTAACCATGAAATATTAAATGCATACAAGGCAACCATGATAATTACCATGCTTAAGAAAATTAAACTTTTCTGTTTGAACATATTGTTTGCACTTGAAGTTTCCATTCGTTTTTCGAGAGCATAAAGAATCGGAATAAGAATATAGAATGCTGTAAGACAACCTGTACAAATACAGATTCCTTCAACGACAGAAGTTGCTTCATTAACTGCAAGCAGGAGAACTAAAAAAGAAACTGCAAATTCTGCAGAAGATTTTTTTGTTGTTACCTGAATGAGAACTTCAAAAAATACTGTTACAGCAATATAAATAATCAATGAGAAGAATGGAAAGATTTCAATGATTTCAAGTGGAATCAAAAGACTTTTGTTAATTACAAAACTCAACAAAAACGAAATGATAACACAGGCATAAGATTTAATTGCATTGAACAAAACCTTGCGAGGAAAATTGCACATTACAGATTCTCTGTTGAAACCGATTCCATAAATCAAAACTGATGAGCAGAATAAAATGTAATAAAATATACTATTCAGAATCATTTAAATCTCCTGCTCTTTCAACGATGTTGAACTTATTTTGAATAAAGATGAATACAAGAATTGCTACAGATACAAGTACAAGGCTTCCTGGAATTGAAGCAAAAAGTGTTCCGCATTCGAAAACGTTTGGTCCGATGAGTACATATTCTGAAATTCCTTTAGCAGATGGAATTGTAATTGTTCCATATCCTACGATATCTCTCAACAAATAGAAAATCAAAGCAAGAATTGAAAAGAACATTGTTACTTTGAGATTTTCTGCAAGTGACAGTTTTGTTGAATTATTTACATTTTTATAAACTATTCCAATGATATATGA
>JAGHSB010000043.1 GCA_018066075.1 Candidatus Treponema scatequi | reverse complement strand
GTACAAATCTTATCAATGTACATACAAATTCTTTATCTTCCTTCATCATCCATTTTTCAATTTTTTTTTTAATAATTTGGTAATCCTAATTTATCAAAGAATGCTTTATTTCTTTCTAATGCACCTTGATAAAGCTGATCAAATGAAATTACTTCGATATACGTTTTTAAATTTTTCTTATATCCAAAATATCCCATTTTATCAAATGTCTCTGTAAGATCCTCATCAATACACTGCTCTTTTAACGAAGGTGTTAAATCTGCTACTATGTAAATAAAACCAGGCAAATCTTCTGTACCAAGAATAGGTCTCCCAGTTTTAGTTTTACATTCTCCACGCCTTATTTCTTTTAAATATTCTAACGTCTGTCGGATTGGATTTTCTTCAATTGTCATATCGTCACGCATAGGACGTTTAAGTTCTACAATTGTAATTGTTCCAATTGGTAATGTACTTTTGTCTGAAACAAGAAGTGGTTCGTCGTATACATTTAAGCTTAAAATATCAGGTCTTCGCTTATCACTGGAAGTAAAAACTGGCATTTCTTTCAATGGTTTATCAGAGGATAGATAATTATGAAACGCTAAACGTTCATTTATAAGCCATAAATTATTTATATCAGTATCAACTTCATCAGACTCTTTTTTCATTGGCATAATGAGATTATGAATAATTGATTCTTTTTCATATTTTCCTTCCTCATTTATCTGTAATGCTTTTGAAAGTAAATCTAAAATTACACGTCTATGGGATACATAACTCGCAAGATCTGATTGTTTTAATTCTGAGGCTGAAGTCAAATATTTGTTCAATAATTCTTTATATTGATTAACTTTTTCCTCAGTAAGATTTTGAGATAAATCTGTTTCTTGTAATTTGTGTCCATCTTCAATTACTTGTTCTTCGATTTTTGCTAGTTCCTTATGAAGATGAATGTCTAATTCTTTATCAGAAATATTTGGATCAATAATTTGATCTTCATTAGGAAGTTTTTTTAATAAAGATTTATAACGAGGAGCTTTATTGCCTACAAAAGCATTAATTCTTTCTTTTCCTTTTTCTATATTCGTTTCCAACACTTCTTTTAAAAAGTCATTTATTGTATTAATAATTGCTTCGACTATTTCTTTTTTACTTACCTCATCAAAAAGATTTTCTTCATCCAAATCAAATTCATCACGTTCTGCCAATACATGCTCATCTAGGTATTTTGATGAGACAAATGTCTGTAAATATACTTCATCTCCCCTTTCACTGATCGAACCGTATAATCCAGGAACTTTACCTTTTAATGGGATTTTTTCAACAACTCGATTTGCAGCACATAGAACAATATTATGATTATTTTCTACATTTGCATTAATTTTTACATGAGTAATTTCAAAAGAAATATCTTTTACAGTAATTTGAATAGGTTTACTTTTTGATAACATCAATTCATCAAAAAGCGTGTTCAAAGAAATATTAGAACCTTCTTTTGTGTCTATTATTTCAATTTGAGGAGCTCCTCCTTCCCTCAAGAAGAACCAAATACAATGCTGTAATAACAACTTAGCAAGGGAGGAAATATCATTGGGAAAAGTTTTTGTATATTTTTCTTTTATATAATTCAATGTAATTATTGTTTTTACTTCCTCATTGACAATTTCTTCCTTTAAATCAGTAATTCCTGCTATGGAAAACTTAAAACTCCTTTTGGTTGTAGTTGATTCTTTTTCAAAATTACTTCTAATCTGTATATCTTCAAAAACTTTTAACCAAAGAAGTCGTCCCATTCCATGACACCCTTTGTCTTTTTTATAATCACTATCTAAAGTTAAAAATGAGTTAAAGTTTTCCTCATTAAAACCAACTCCATTATCTGAAATTTCAAAACCCGTAATACTTAAATTTTCATCTTCAAATAAAGGAGATTCTTCTCGTATAATAGAAATGGTAATTTTACCATTTTCAGGATTTTTTAATTCATCAATTGCTTGTATGGAATTTACTAAAGCTTCAGCTAAAACCATTATTGTTTTTGTTTTTGGCAAATGTGTATTACGAATTCGTCCTGATAAATTAGTATTTAATAAATCCATAATCTAAATCTCCTTCTTTCCTGTTACACATTCATAAATCAATGATTTTTTATATTCTGTTAATTTTTCAATTAACTTTTGCTTTTGTTCTATTGCGGAATCTATTGAAGTGCAAGTTTTATCCAAATATTCAGCAATTGATTTCTGCTCTTCTTTTGGTGGCAATGCAATCAATAAGCCTGCTATTTCTCCAGAAGAAATATGTACAACTTTTAATTTTGTTTTTCCAAAACTCTTTTGACCTTGCACATATTTGCTATCAAGTGCATAACCCATAAACATTGGATCTTGTGAATGTTTAAGAACTATAATATCACCACCAGCAAGACATTTTTCATTTCCTAAATAAGCAATACTTTTTCCTATTTCTTCGACAAGTTCACCTGTACATGTAAAAAGAACATCACCATGAGAAAAATACTTTGGTGTCTCAATTATTTCTAAATTTGTTCTAGTTTCGCATTTTGAAAAATGATAATCATATTTTGCATACAATTCACCATATCTTATACAAGGTGTATCGCCATTGATTACAATTTCATCTTTTGTGATTCCACTGCCTTTTGAAAAAGAATCAGCAATATATTTTAATTTCTTTACTTCCCACCCACTCGGTATCTCTCCAATCCATTCCACACCAGAATCTTTATACTGTTCATACTTTCCTGCGACTTTACCGTTTTGGATTTTTACTTTTCCTGTTACGGCTTCGGTGATGAGGGATTGTTTATAGGCTTTTAATTTTTCTATTACCTGCTGCTGATTTTGAATTGTCTGCTCTATCTGACTGCATTTTTCATCAAGATAGGTTGCGATTTTTTGCTGTAACTGTATAGACGGACAAGGTATCTCCATATTCGAGTATTTATCCGCTCCAATGTTTTGAATTGTTGCTTGAATAAAAATTTGATTTTTCCATGAATCATAACTTGAACATTGAGTAAAATAGCACAAAAAATCAGGGATTAATTTTTCTGTATTACATTTCGCCTTTATTAAATAACCTGCAAATCCAGCTTTCCCTATTGCTTTTCTATATAAAAAAGTTTTTCCAACAGTTGCTCCACTACGAGCAAATAATAAATCACCATTTTCTAATAGAAACTCTGCTGTCTCATTCTCAGGTAAAGAAAGTTTTTCTTCGCTAAACAATTCATAATTATTTTTTATATCTGTTATTCTTATATATCTAGGTAATTCGGGTTGAAAAGTTATTCCACTTGAATTAGCTCCGTATTGCATTTTATCTAGAAGACAATATTTTAGTTTGCAAACTTCCCACCCCTCAGGAATTTCCCCAATCCATTCAACACCACTGTTTTTCATCTTTGCCATAACTTTTTACTCATCCCCATCTTTCTTCATCTGTTCTTCAATAAGGAGACGATCCATTTTAATCTGCTTTTCAAGTTCTTCTGGCTTTGGAAGGGCAAGTTCATATTTAGAAGCAAAAATCTGTTTTGCATCTGCAAGAACTGAATATTTTGCAACGGCTTCATTTTTTTCGGAACAAAGAATTATACCGATTGTAGGGTTATCATCATCGCGTTTGTATTGAGCATCAAACATTCGGATGTAACTGTCCATCTGTCCTACATCGCCATGAGTAAGTTTTCCAAGCTTCAAATCAATTAAAACATGGCATTTCAAAACCGAATGATAGAAAACCAAATCTACATAGAAATCATCATCTTCATACCGCATAAGTTTCTGACGGCTTTCAAAACAGAATCCTGTTCCAAGTTCAAGAAGAAAGTGTTGAAGATTATCTATTAATGCCTGCTCTATGGTGGATTCATGTAAGGCCGGATAATCTTTGAGATTCAAAAATTCAAGTACATAAGGGTCATGGATAAACTGCTTTGTTTCCAGTCCTGCCATTTTTTCTTTTGCTTCCAGAACTACACTTTCTTTGTCCTGACTGGAAAGAAGTCTTTCGTAGTATAAAACAGAAATCTGTCTGTCCAATTGTCTTGTAGACCAGGTTTGATCAGCAGCTTCGTTCATGTACCAGTTGCGGGCTTTTTCATCTTTTACCCTAAGAAGCATTCTATAATGACTCCAGCTTAATTCGTGACGCAGTGTGTCACAAATTGGAAATGTGTTATAGAAAAGTCTCATATATCTTAGATTACTTGTATCAAAACCTTTTCCGAATTCTGCAGTAAGTTTTTCAGAAAGTTGTTCAAGAACAGCTTTTCCATATTCGGCTCTGGCATTTCCATTCTGCTCATCTTCTACTATCAGTTTTCCAATAGACCAGTAAGAAGTAACCATTGCAAAATTAACTGCTTTATACGCATTTTCGCGTGCATTTTTCAAAATGGAACTAATGTCATTATAGAGGTTTACAAAGTTTTCATCTGTTGGTTTTACAATTCCATTTTCCATAGTTACTCTCCCATAATCTGACTTAAGGAAGCCATAAGATCTTTTTCTAGCAGCTTAATTTCATCCATGATTTCTGCACTTGGTTTTGGAGCTTCGTATTTGTAGAAATATCTTGTGAATGGAATTTCGTATCCTACAACATTTTTCTTTTCATCAATCCATGCATCTGGGGCAAATGGAAGAACTTCTCGTTTAAAGTATTCTTGAATATCTTCTTTAAGAGGAACATTTTCTGTGTCACGCAAACTTGAATCTGGCTGTTTCTTTCCGTTTTTCAATACAGGTTTTCCGTTTTCATCTTTAAGAGGGCGCTCTACTGTAATTGTTGTGTAGCCGAAATCCTTTGTGTCAAAAATCATGCTTAAATCGTTTGAATCATATTTTGAATAAAGGTCTACAATCTGTTTGATATTTTCTTCTGAAATGTCGTTGCGCTTATTTCCCAAAGCTTTGCGGCGTTTTTCAAAAAGAGAGTTAGCATTTATAAGCTGGACTTTGTTCTTGCGGTATTCGGTTTTTCTGTTATTGAAAATCCAGATGTATGTGGCAATTCCTGTGTTGTAGAAAATGTCATTTGGAAGAGCAATGATGGCATCAAGTAAATCGTTTTCTAGAATATACTTACGGATATTACTTGTTCCGCTTCCTGCATCTCCTGTAAAAAGTGGTGAACCGTTGTGAATTACTGCAGCCTTACCGTTCTGCTTATCCATTTTTGCAATGATGTTCAGCATAAAAAGCATCTGGCTGTCACTGATTTTTGGAAGTCCTGGTCCAAAGCGACCTTTAGCTCCATCATCAAATTCTTTTTCTACAGCTTTCTTTTCGTTTTTCCATTCTCGACCAAAAGGTGGATTACTCAAAATATAATCAAAGTATTGTCCACCAAATTTATCTTCGCTTAATGTATTTCCATTTCTGATGTTTTCAGCTTTATTGTCTTTTATATCCTTACTCTTAATAAGCATATCTGCTTTACAGATTGCATAAGTCTCATCATTTAATTCCTGTCCATAACAGTCAACAATAATTGGTAAATTATGATTTTCAATATATTCACTGGCAACGCTGAGCATACCGCCAGTTCCGCAGGCTGGATCATAAATAGATTTTGAACATTCTTTTTTATTAATAATGTCTTCATCATCAACAAAAAGAAGTTCTGTCATAAGTTCAATTACTTCGCGTGGTGTATAATGCTGTCCTGCATCTTCGTTATGTGCTTCCGAAAACTTTCTGATGAGCTCTTCAAAAATGTATCCCATTTGAATATTGCTTACATTCTCAGGGCTTAAATCAGCCTTTGCAAATTCTTGAAGTACAATTAAAAGCAGATCTTTCTCTTTAAGTCTTTTAAGTTGTTCAGAAAAATTAAATTTACCAATAATCTCTTCACGTATATTTTTACTGAACCCATCCAGATATTTTTCAAAATTCTTGTTTACCTGGTTAGGATTTTCTACAATACTTTTAAAAGTAAAGTTTGAAGTATTATAAAATGGATGGCCAGTAATTTTATTTAGGGCAACTACCTGAAGCTGTTCTGGCTTTATTTTGATTCCAGGATATTTCTTTACAACTTCATCATGAGTTTTTTCAAGAATACTGTCAAAACGACGGATTACTGTTAATGGAAGAATTACGAGTCCGTATTCATGTGGTTTATATGCACCAGTTAATTTTTCTGCAATACTCCATATCAAGTTTGCCTGTTCAGAAATGTTATTTGTAATGCCCATTTATATTTCCTTTTTTTTTATGCAATGTTTAAGTACTGTCTAAGATGTTCGTAAACTGGAAACTTTAATTCAGATTTAAAGTCTTCATAAAAACCTGGTGTATTGTTAATTACTTCAACAAGTTTTTTGTTTATCTTCTTTGCATCCAATGTTTCTGCGATTACCATATCGCCATCTGTTCCATTATACTTGGCTGAAAACATCGCTTCCTGCATAACTATTGTTTTGTTACAGAAACCTTTATCTTCTTCAAAACTCTTTTTGAATGTATTGATTGCAGGAACAATATCTTCATCAGTAAAATCTGTTCCATACTTTTTGTTTAACTCTGTAACAAGTTTATGCAAAGTGGTAATTGACTGTGGAACAGAATTTCCCGTGCCATCACCCGCAGGTTTTATTTTCTTATCCTTTCCTTTTACCAGTTTAATTGAACCTGTAATCTTGTCATCAAGTCTGAAGTCAGACATATCAACCAGTTCTTCAATTGTAAAGTTTTTCTCTCCAGGCTTAGTTTTAATTTTCAACGGATTCAAACATTCACAGATATAAATTCCATATTTGATTAAATCTTCATCTTCAATATTTATGACATTCTGAAGAAACAAAAACTTTTTTGCAAAACTTCTGCATTTTGTATAAAAATCTTTCTGTTTTTCTTCTGTCTGATTTTTATATCGCTTCACAAGTTTTGCTATTATTTTTTTTATTTCCATATTGAGCATTGCAATTTCTGCCCAATTTTCTTTTGCCTTATCCAACAACAGAACCTTCTTTGCAAATTGAACAAAAAATGCTTCTATTTCTTCATCAAGAATGAGTCCTTCATTTTTAACAGCAGTTTTTGCTTTTTCAAGGTCATCTATTGTAATTTCGCCCTTAAGTTCAATTGCCCCATAATAAGTCTGAAAAGCTTTTTGAATCTTATTTCTGTCATTTTCAAAATCTACAACATAAACATCAGTTTCAGCATGTTTATTGTCACCCATTGTACGATTCAATCTAGAAAGAGTTTGAACTGCTTTTATGCCATTAAGTTTTTTATCCACATACATACAGCAGAGTTTCTTTTCGCTGAAACCTGTCTGGTATTTATCTGCAACAACAAGGAATCTGTACTGATCTGTTTTAAAAGTTTTTGCTGTTTGACTTTCAGAAATTGGTTTCTTTTCGTCAGCATGAGGGTTCTCAGGAAATGAGTTGTAATCCTTCTCTGTTTTTCCATCAATTTCACCGGAAATGGCGAGAAGAACACCCCAGTCTTCATGTCCCTTATCTTTTAGAAGAGAGCGAAGATTCTTACAGTATTTTACGGCTTCATCTCGACTTGAGGTAACAACCATTGCCTTACCTTTTCCGCCAATAGTATTACATCCGACTTCCTCAAAATGCTTTACAATTACTTCACAGATTTTTCCAATTCTAAAATCATGCTGCTTAACCATTTTATATGTTTCACGGGTAAGAGTATTCTGGTCATAATTCTTTTCTTCTGGATGGCCTTTGATTCTTAAATTCCAGTATTGAGTGTATGTAATATAATTTACAAGAACATCAAGAATAAACTTTTCTTCAATTGCCTGCTGCATGGAATATATATGAAAAGCTCTGTATTTCTTATCTTTGCCATCCATATATGGGAGTCCGAACATCTGCAGTGTTTCACCAGTTGGAGTTGCAGTAAAAGCAAAGAAACTCATGTTTGGTTGTTTACCTTTTGCAATTTCTTTTAATACTTTTTCTTGTTCTTTAACAGATGAATCTCCTTCTTCTGGGACATCATCAATATCATCTTCATCCAGTGCCTGTAAAACGAGATTTTCTATATTTCCATAAGATGGTTTATCTTCTGCAACCTCCAAAAGGTATTCATCCTCCGAAGGTATTTTATAAATTGTATTCGCTTTTACATCTTCATCAATTTCAGAACCAAGACCTACTTTAATTTTACCAGCTGCCTTTCCGCTCTGGCTTTGATGAGCTTCGTCAGCAATAACAGCAAATCTTCTGTCTGGATTTTTTGACATTACTTTCACAAGCTGGTCATAGACCATTGGAAATTTCTGAATTGTACTAATGATAATTACATTACTTTTTTCAATTCCTTCAACAATATCACTGGATTTTTTTGCTTCTACAACTGTCCCGTTTATCTGAGTAAACTGACGGATTGTGTCTCTTGTCTGTTTATCAAGAACTCGACGATCATTAAGAATAATAATCGTATCGAATATTTTTTCATTTTTATTTGGAAAATAGAGATTCTGAAGATGAAAGGCGAGCCACGCAATTGTATTTGATTTACCGCTTCCGGCACTATGTTCAATAAGGTAATTTTTTGAAGAACCATTTTTTTCTACATCAGCTATAAGTTTATCAACAGCGTCTTTCTGATGAAATCTAGGGAAAATTAAAGTTTCCACTTTATTGTCATCTACTTCAATTGTCAGAAAACTTTGAAGAATATCAAGAACACTGTCTTTTGTAAGTGTCTGTTCCCACAGATAATATGTATCTGCTTTACCTGTTGGACCTTCAGAATTTCCTTCTCCACCTGAATTTCCAGCACCATTACTTCCCATATTAAAAGGTAAGAAATATGTATCTTCTTCACAGAGTTTTGTGGTCATTGAAACATACTCTTCATCTACAGCAAAATGAACTAAAGCACCATATTTGAATGAAAAAAGAGGTTCAGTTGGATTACGATAACTATACTGTTCTTCGGCATTTTTATAATCCTGGCCTTGAGGTGTGTATTTTAATTCAATTGTAGCAAATGGGATTCCATTAATAAAAAGAACAATATCAGGAATAGCGGTTTTATCTTTGATTTTATTTGTTCTAAGCTGGTTAATTACAGTAAAGATATTCTTTTTATATAAATCAATTGTATCTGGATTAAGAGATTTTTCTGGTTTCCAATAAACTACATCAAAGTCAATTGAGCGGAATTTTAAACCATTTCTTAAAATGTGAAGGATACCTTTTTCTTTTCTCTGTTTTTCAAATTCTTCAAGAAGCTTATTTAACGCTTCTGAATCAGATTCATATTTATCAAGGAGAGCAGTCCAATTATCTGGCTGAGTAGATTTTATAAATGAAATAAAAGTCTTATCTATAAG